>JAGLSM010000133.1 GCA_023135745.1 Spirochaetota bacterium
AGAGTTTTTTAAAGTATCCTCTAACTACTATTATATGAATTTCATACTACAAAATCCCCCACCAGCTAAAACATTATACAACCAAACACAAAAACCGCAACAAATTTTGTCTAAAATAATACTCCCAACTTTCTCTCAAATAACCCTAATACCTCTGCATGAAACAAAACCCCCTTAGTGTCTTGTGAGCCCTTCGACTATCGCTCAGGAACCGGTCAAACTCAGGTTAGTGAGCTGCTAAATCTCCACCTGACAAAATGAAAACTTTTTACTATACTTAATCTCTCAGGAGCAATGATGTCTAAAAAACTTAATATTCTAATGATCTCATCAGAGATGGTTCCATTCGCGAAAACAGGCGGCCTGGCTGATGTTGTCGGGGCTCTGCCTGTTCATTTAAAAAAAATGGGTCATGATGTAAGGGTAGTCATTCCTAATTATTCCATGATACCTCACGCGGACTACGGGATTACGCCTTTCATTGATTTTATGAATGTCTGGATGGGGACAAAGGAAGAGTATTGCCGGGTACATAACACAAGGATAAAAAATGATGTGCCCGTATATCTGATAGAACATGATTTGTTTTTTAACCGTTGGGGTATCTATCATGACAGTGATATGAATGACTATATCGATAACCCAAAGAGATTCAGTTTTCTTGCTCAGGCGGGACTGAAGCTTGCGGAGAATATTGATTTCAAACCTGATATAGTACATGTTCATGACTGGCAGTCAGCGCTGGCTGCGGCCTATTTAAAGATATGGCATTGGGAGAATCCTGTTCTCGGAAGTGCGGCTTCTGTTCTTACCATACATAACGCTGCATATCGTGGTATTTATCCCAAAACATTTTACGATTATATAGGGTTGGGAAAAGAAAATTTTAACGAAGAAAGTCTGGAAATGTTTGGTGCTGTTGATTTCCTGAAAGGCGGGATTTTTTATTCTGACCTTGTTACAACAGTCAGCCCAAGTTATGGAGAAGATATCAAAAGACCCTTTAATGAATTTGGTCTTGCTCCGAATCTTGCCAATAAAGGAAAAAATTTTTACGGAATATTAAACGGTGTTGACTATGATGAATGGTCCCCTGAAATTGATGACAATATCGCGGCTAATTTTTCAAAAGATAAAATGCTCGGAAAAAAGAAGTGCAAAGCTGATCTACAAAAAAGATTTAATCTTGAAGTAGACGAAACGATTCCGGTGATAGGTGCCATAGGCCGTTTTGTTGACCAGAAGGGTTTTCAGAACCTTGCTCCTGCGATTCGATTGGCTTTGAATGATATGAGGATTCAGTTTGTTATTCTTGGTTCCGGTGATTCGGGGCTTGAGCATTTCTATCGGGAACTGCCTTCAAACTGTCGTGGAAGGGCCGGTTCGTATATTGGTTATAACAATGAATTGTCGCATATCATCGAAGCCGGTTGTGACTTTTTTATAATGCCGTCCCTTTATGAACCATGCGGACTCAATCAAATGTATTCCATGAAATACGGGACTCTTCCTATTGTGAGAGCAACCGGTGGGCTCAATGATACTGTTGAGAATTATGATGAAGCAAGCGGTTCCGGTACCGGATTCAAATTTTTCGATTCTTCTCCGCAGGCCGTTTATTATACAATTGGCTGGGCTGTCAGTACATATTATGACCGCAAGGAACATATGAAAAAAATGATATCTGCCGCCATGAGCATGGATTTTTCCTGGGATAAGAGTGCCCGCGAATATGAAAAGGCATACGAGAGAGCAATAGAAAATAAAATGAACTATGATAAGTGGCCCAGATAAAACGGCACTCAACACACGGGGATGGGCGTTTCTATTTACTTAATTTGTCCCGATGTGATCGAAATCGGGATAAGAAATTTCCGGTGTTTATACTGAGTGCTTGATGAGCCTGTTGAACCACGTAATCGAAGTGTAGAAATACAAAAAATTAAATAAGTTTTGTTACAAAGAAAATTCTGAGTTGAAACATTGCATTATAAATGAACTTTAATAGTAAAATTAAAGTATATTCTATAATATCAGAAATAAAACAAATTATTTTTAAAATTAAGGAAAAGCCAATGAAAATTAGAAATGTAAACCGTATTTTATTTATTTTTGCTTTATTCCTTCTTTTTTCTGTCAGTAATTATAGTTTTTACTATTACTGCTATTCAACAAATCCTGATTTAAAATTTGTTCAGAAAAGAAGCAAACGTGATTCCGAAATAACAAGGCAGCTTGGCGCAAGGAATATTACAAAAATAAACAACAATTATTATTATTGGCGCCATAACAGAAAAAAAGTTTATTCATATAAGACCGGGAAAATCATATATACATGCGGATTAAATATTTCACGGATTGTTCTTATTTCATATCATCCAAAATACGGCATACTCCTGGTTTGCCAGGATTATAACAAGAAAAAAGCTTTTTATTCCATCAAGACAGGTAAAAAAATCTCCAAATGGGGAGAGTATTATCATGTTAAAAATATACAGCGCTATAAAAATAAGTATGTGTTTAAAGCAGGGAATAACTGGAGAAAATGGTTTTATGTTGATACAGTGTCTGGAAAGCCAATAAAAAAATGGGGGACGTACAGGTATCTTGGTGATATTCAGAAAATCAGGAAAAGCTATTACTTTTACGCGCGGCAAAAAAGGAAATATTTTTTTGTAAATACTAAAACAGGAAAATCTGTCTGGGGCAAATATGACACGTTAGATAATAAAATATTTCGTATAGGTAATAGATCTGTTTTTAAAGCCGGAAAAAAAGGCAGCTATTTTTATGTTGATACAAGAAGCGGAAAACCTGCCTGGGGTAAATACAATAGAGTAAATCAAATAAGGAAGATTGGTAAGAGATATGTTTTTAAGGCGTATTATAATAGAAAGTACTTTTATGTAAATACTGCCAATGGAAAGCCTGTCTGGGGTAAATACAAACGGCTTCGAAAAATCAAAAAGTATGGCAAAAAATATATATTTAAAGCATATAAAAACAGAAAATGGTTTTATGTGGATATATCCAATGGGAAAATTTATGGAGATAAATATAAATACGTAAAGGATTTTCAGAATGTTGGAAAAATGTATGTTTATAAGGTAAAACAGGACGGACAGGAGTTCTATGTTGATACTTCAACAGAAAAGCCTGTCTGGGGCAAATATAAATATCTTGTAAAAAATATTCAACGAATCAGGGATAAGTATGTTTTCAGAGTAAGTAATTATAAAGAATATTTTTATGTTGATACTAAAACCGGCAGGCCTGTCTGGGGAATATATAATAAATTTATTCAAGAAATCCAAAAATATGGAAATAAATATGTTTTTAAAGCAAGGCACAATAGAAAATATTTTTATATAGATACGAGAAATGGAAAACCTGTTGGCGGCAAATTTTTATCAGTTGGAAAAATTAAACGTGCCGAAAAAAAATATGTATTTCGAGCAAAGCGTAATAAAAAATATTTTTATGTAGATGTAATGACCGGGAAACGTGTATGGGGAAAATATGATTATATAAGGGATGGTTTTCAAAGAGCCGGTAAAAAATATTTTTTTGAAGCCAGGCATAGACGAAAATGCTTTTATATAAATACTAAATCCCACCAGCTGGTTGGAGGTAAATTCGACAGAGTATATTACATATCTAAAAAAGGCAATAAATATGTATTTCTCGCAAAACGCAATAATAAGTATATGTATGTAAATGTAATAACCGGCAGGATTATAGGAGGAAATTTTAATAGAGTATCAAAGATTTTTAATGTACAAAATAAATTTGTCTTTTTTGGAATGCGAAACAAACAATATCAATATATAAATCTGGCAACCGGCAGACCAATATGGGGAAAATATAATAAAGTTGAGAAGATTTTAGAAGCAGGCAACAAATATGTTTTTAAGGCGCGAAAAGGAAATAAGGAATATTATGTTGATACAGATAATGGAAGGCCATGGGGCGGGATTTTTAAAGAAGTAAAGAGGCTGGCAAATAATAAAGGCGTTATTACTTTTTATGCCCGCACAGGACAGGAATGGAAAATAATAAATCCTTTTAAATTTATTGATTATATCGGCATGAAATACATATCCAAAAAATCAAAGCTGTTTCCAAGCCAGATAACTATTAAAAACAGGAAAAAAAG
This sequence comes from Spirochaetota bacterium, assembly GCA_023135745.1. Classification (GTDB taxonomy): domain Bacteria; phylum Spirochaetota; class JAGLSM01; order JAGLSM01; family JAGLSM01; genus JAGLSM01. The sequence goes on from JAGLSM010000133.1 coordinate 4,157, forward strand.
AATAATCGGTATGGTTATTTTAAAGAATCCATTTAATGAAACAGTTAACATAAGGCTGGAACTTAGTTCAATGGATTTTCCAAAATTTTATGGTAAAAAATCCAGTGTGTTAGGTGTAAAAATAAGACTCAAGCCAAATGAGGTAGTAAAAGATGTAGTTGTGCTTCCATTCAGTGAAAAATTCTGGGAACTGTATAAAAAGCAGATTATTAACTGCACTTTAAAGGCGTATATAAAAACAGATAGCGGCCGCGAAGGCAATCAGACAATTGACCTGAATTTAACAATTGCAAGCAGGGACCGTATTAAATGGGATGACATAAGAAACATTGCCCCATTTGCTAACACAGACGATCCTACTATTATAGGACTTGCTAAGGCAGTTAAAGGATTAAGCCTGTTAAGGAACTGGCAGATGCCGCCTAAAATTGAAATGTTCCTCAAGGCGTATGAAGTTTGTCGTGTAATCGGACTTAATTATAGCTTTATGTCAATTGGCCTCGGTAATGAAGATAGTATTAAAATGCCTTTTGAAATTATCAAAGATAAGCTTGGCAAGTGTACTGATACAACAATTTTGTACGCGACTTTATTATCCAAACTCGGGTATTCATCAGTTATTGCGACATTTACCTATAAAAGGGCAAATCAGAAAATTTCTCATTTAATGCTTTTGATTGATACAGGAGTTAATGCTAAGGATTACAGGTTTCTCCATAGTAATAAGAATATGCTAATTGTTCCAAAAGGATTAAAGCGATGTTACATACCTGTTGAGACAACCGGGATGGTTGCGTCAAGAGGCCAGAGTATAAATTTTTTCAGGGCATGGAAAAAAGGTGTTACCCAATACAGACAACATGAAAATCAAATTTTAAAATCGAAAAACGCGTTTCGTTTAAGAAGCGCATGGATGAGCGGCTTCAGTCAAATGACTCCCAAGATTAAATCTCTTTTTAAAATTTCTAAAAATAAAAAGAGAATGCTGAAAATAAGGCTCAGAACACTTATGAATAAATATGTAAAGACTATGCTTGAGAATAAAAAGGAAGAAAAAAAATATAAAAGCAGGCTGAAATCCAATAATTATTATTCTCAAATAAAAATGGGACAATATTATTATAAAACACGTCGATATTTGGATGCGGGTAAATATTTCAGAAACGCGGGTAAAATAAATCCTTCAGATACAAAATCACGATACTACTTACTTTCCACTCTGGTTTATACAGCCTTTGCTGATGATCCTTTTATCCGTGATTCTCACAGGAAAAAAGCCCGTAAAAACTTTTTTCAAGTATCACGAGAGTTAAGCAGGATTTTAAAACGCACAGGATTGCGCAGGCCCAATAATATTTTTTACGCAATGAATTATGATCTGTCAAAATGGTATAACGCGTTTTCAAAGACGGGACAGGCTAAAATCCATAGGAATCTGGCAAAGAAGATTCAGAAAAAAATCACGCAGCGCAAAACAAAGAGATATTCCGGATCAACAATCAGAAAGCTGCGCAGAAAAGGATTTTCAATAAAGGCTATAAAATATCTTGCCTCCAAAGGTTTTTCAGAAAAGTCCCTGATTTCATTGGTTTTAAAGGGTTTTTCAGAGGATATTTTACTTTCGCTTGCCACAAAAGGCTTTTCAGAGGATATTTTACTCTCGCTTGCCACCAAGGGTTTTTCAGAGGATGTTTTACTCTCACTTGCTACAAAGGGTTTTGCAGAAAATATATTTAGATCTCTTGCAACAAAAGGCTATAGTGAAGAAGACTGGGGCATGAGTCGATAATGGGTTATTTGGAATATTTTTAAGAATTTATTTTTCCAAATCACGCAGAACAGACCCTATTCTGCTCTTTACCTTTTTATAATCTATTTCTTCCCATGCTTTTAATAATGGAATATATTTTTTATCATTTATGTTTCTAATTTGCTCTAATAGTTCAAATATCAGTTCTCTGTTTCTGTCTTTTAAAAAAGCCATATTGTATTCGGCGCTATCACTCGCAAGCATATCATTAAATTGTTTAATAAGTTCTTTGACCCGTACCTGCCGGGCAATCTGCCATCCTTTATGGGTGTGATAAAGTAATGGCAATCTATAATCATATTCAATTTCACTACTGTCCCAAAGAAATG
>JAGLSM010000134.1 GCA_023135745.1 Spirochaetota bacterium
AAGAAACCTCGCGGAAATTTTGTTCAGTCTGGGATTATACGAAAAAGCAAATCCCTATATAGATCTAATACTCTCTTCAGACTATAAAAAGAAACCGGATCCCGGAACTCTGCGGCTTCTACTCATCGATGCGGTAAATAAAAATTATATCGAATCAGCAGAAAAATTTTATAAACTTCTCCAAAACTCACTCATAAAGCAGCAGAAAAATTTCATAATCCCGGATAATTTGGCAGGCTTCCTTGGTAATTTCACCTCAATTTACTCTTCAATGCTCAAAATGTACTGGAAGAATAATAAAACAGAAGATTTTCTTAAGATTGTTCAAGACAGTTTCTGGGCAGCCGCCGTCCCCCTCATACCGGTAATAAATCATTCAAAGATGGATCTCTATGAATCCTCGTTTAAAGAAAAAAAATCGATAAAAGAAAAAAAACAGGTGTATGAAGATTCAAATCCGGGGTTTGAACTTAAAAAAAATGAACTCCACTTTATTTTTTTTACAGCTGATGATTGTATTTATAAGATAAAGAGAACAAAATCAGAAACTTTTTATTCCAGGATAGAGTCTGTACCTGATTTGCAAAAAACTATAAACGGCTTCCGTTCAGCCTGCTTCAATCAGACAGGAGGAAGAACTCTTTTTTCCATGATAAAAAAACAGCTGTATCAAACACTTTTTGACACAGAAGAATCTAATATAATGCAGGATGTTAAAAATCTCTACATAACCTCAAACCAGCCTCTTACAGGCATACCATGGACAGCCCTTCTGGATGAGAACCGTGTGATAATCCGCACAGGGACCGGAATAACAAAAAATAAAACAAATAAATCAAAAGACATATTCTTTTCATTGATAGAAAGCGGAAAAACCCTTCCATCCGTGGAAAAAGAGAGTTCAAATCTTGAGAAATTTTTCCCGGACGGCCTTCATTTACGCAGCGACAGGATAAAAAAACAAAGAGTCATCAAACTTTTACAGGAATGTAGTTTCTTTCACTTCTCAGGACATGGATACTCCTGTGAAAACTCTCCGGAAAATTCAGGTCTTCTTATTGAAGATCCATCAGGAACAGGTATAATAAGTTTAATGGAAATTCAGTCTTTGAAATTAAGCGGGATACAACTTGTTTTTTTAAACAGCTGTTCTTCAGGGTACGGAATAACTTATCCCGGCGAAATGCAGATGCATACAGCTGCGGCATTCCTCAGAGCAGGCGTTAAAAATTTAATAGTAAGCCTCAATCCTATCCGTGATTCAGCATCAGCAGAGTTTACCTCATATTTTTATAAAAATTTCAAAACCATGATAAATGATCCTGCCGGAGCATTTTTTAAAACCATCAAAATAATAGATAATACAAACATAACTTCCCCATATATATTCATAGGATGATAAGCGGTTACATAACCCCGAAAACACCCATATGGATAAGCCTCTGTTGTACAACTCAGTAAAACAAATATTCATTTTCACCTGACCCAGTTGCAGAACCCTATTTTTTTGAAAAATGCACTGTTTGAGTAAAAAAGACCTCGATCGCATAATAAATTCACATTGAACAAGATATTTCTTTAGGTAATTAATCTGGTACGAGTTTGTATTTTCAAAAAAATAGGGTTCTGCAACACCATCTCAATCAACGGTTCCAAACCGTCCAAACGGCCAGTACCTGATTAGAGGAGCTCCCGTTACATAGCCTTTTTTGACAAATCCCCATATTCGGCTGTCAGCACTGAAATCTCTGTTGTCACCCATCATGAAATATGAATCCTTAGGAACAACAACGTAAAGATGGCCTTTAATCATTTCAAATAACTTATTCAGTTTCTTTTGCCCTTTTAGTCTGTACCAGGCTTCGCCTCTACGATTGTATAAAAATAAATTCACATCCTTATTTTTCAGAGTCTTCCATTCACTGTATTTGGCGACTACAACCGTCCCCTTGCCCTGAAGCATATTTTTACGTATATACATCTCTGCTATTTTCTTGTAGAAATATTCATCCATGCCAGCCTTGGGATACGGCCTTAAAAGGTGAAGGGATGTATCGAGAAGTTTATCCACAATTTGAAGGTACTGCACAATCCTTCCATTCTCCTTGTACAGAGTATAGTTTTCACTTCCCAGAAATTGACCTTTATAGGAATTACTCTGGAAAACAGCGTCCGCTGAAGAATATTCAATTTTGGTATAATCGTATATTTTTTTATTACCTGCGTATATTTCTATTTTTCTCTTTCTTCCGCCTTTACTGTAAGTCTTTACTGTTCTGCTCTGATAGAATCGGCGTTTAACCTTTTTCCCGTTTATGTAAAGAACACCCCGCTTATCCAGTCTTATCCTGTCGCCCGGAAGACCAATGAGTCTCTTCACAAAATTCTTCGGCTGAGGATCAAGACCAAAAAAAGAAAAGGTCATTAAATCAAGAATTTCCCTGATAATTCCGGGCGATTCATATAATGGATATTGAAAGACAACAACGTCTCCCGGATCAGGAGAACCCAGTGCCGGAAGTTTCCAGTTATTAAGAACAGGAAGACGAACACCGTAGAGAAAACGGTTAACAAACAACCTGTCGCCTTCAAGTATATTCGGAATCATGGATCCGGTAGGTATTTCATTATTATCAACAAGAAAAACACGTATTAATAGAGCAATAAATAATGCCGATGTAAAAAGCTCAATATGTTCCCTTATCTTCCCTTTTTTGGGTTTTGTTTCATCTTCATTTTTTTTATTTCTTTTAAAAGGCCAAAATCTCATGTAATCTCCTAAAGCTAGTCAGCTAACCTTCTCAACTGAAAAAATTCCCTCAACACCTTCAAGACTGACTGATTCGCCCTCAGGTATCTTCACAATATCAACAGCAAGAACTTCATTTTTTATATAATCACTGAATAAATCCATAACTTCGCCAATCCTGTTATCGCCTCCGATGCCGAGCTTGATACGGTCTGTAACTTCAAACCCCGCGGACTTCCGCATATTCTGCACATGGTGTACGATCTCCCTTGCGAGACCCTCCTGAATTAATTCGTCATTTAATTCGGCGTTAAGAGCAACAGTCAGGGTATTATCATTAATAACAAACAGGCCGTCGCGTTCTTTCCTGTCTATGAGAATATCTTTGAACCCGATATCTTCAGAAAAATCCCCATCTTTAATATTAATACTTTTCCCGTTTTGCAGGGTCTTTATATCATCCATTGTAAACGCGGAAATAAGACCGGCTGCCGTCTTCATGTTTTTACCAAGTCTGGAACCAAGCTCTTTATAGTTGGCCTTCGCGCTTAGGGTTACGAGGTCTTCTTCCTTTTCGTTGAATATAACCTGCTTGACGTTTAACTCCTCACGCACCAATGTATCGAGTTTTTTAAGGACTTCCTTTTCTTTAACGTCTGTAGTAATCAGGTGGATTTCTGATAACGGCTGCCTGACTCTAATCTTATGCTGACCGCGAAGAGCACGCCCCATTGATACAGTACGCATAGCAAGGTCCATCTCCCGCTCAAGGTCATTATCCCTCATGTTTTCTTCAGCCACAGGATAATCACATAAGTGTACACTCTCAGGCTGATCTTCCGTGCGCAGCCCAAGGTAAATTGCGTCAGCTATGAACGGAGTAAAAGGCGCCATAACCTTGACAAGCCTGATAAGAACTCGGTAAAGGGTTGAGTATGCTCCTTTTTTTTCATCATCCATATCACTCTTCCAGAAACGTCTCCTGGATCGGCGTATATACCAATTGGTCAGCTGATCTATAAATAGAAGAAACGGTCTGATCGCGCGCTGAAGGTCATAACTGTCCATCTGCCGTGTGACCTCATCAACCAGTTTCTCGGTTGAAGAGAGTATCCATTTATCAAGAGGATTATTGATCTTATCAAACCCCATCATATCTTTTTTGGGATCCCAATTGTCGATATTAGCATAAGTCACAAAAAAACTGTAAGAGTTCCACAGAGGAAGCTGAAGCATTCTTGTTACTTCCTTGACGCCCCTCTCGGAAAAGTTCATTTCCTCAGCCTTGACAAGCGCCGAATTCATAAGATAAATTCGCAGAGCATCCGCCCCGTAGGAGTTAAATATCTGATTCACTTCAGGATAATTACGCAGCCGCTTCGACATCTTTTTGCCGTCTTCGGCAAGTACAAGCCCGGTACATACAACATTTTTAAACGAAGTATTTTTAAAGAGCGCCGCTGATAGAACAACCAGAGTGTAAAACCATCCGCGTGTCTGATCCAGTGACTCAGCAATAAAATCAGCAGGGAATGTCTTTTCAAACTCATCTTTGTTTTCAAAAGGATAATGAGCCTGCGCGTAGGGCATTGCTCCCGACTCGAACCAACAGTCAATTACCTGTGATATACGGGTCATTTTTCCTGAACAGGAAGGGCAGTCCAGTTTGATCTTGTCAACAAAATGTTTATGAAGATCGGTGATTTTCTCACCGCCTTTTTCCTCAAGCTCCTTTACAGAACCTATGCAGACCTGTTCATCGCAAGAATCACACGTCCAAACGGGAAGAGGAGTACCCCAATATCTGTTTCGGGAAATTGCCCAGTCCCTCGCGCCTTCAAGCCATTTTCCGAATCTGCCTTCTTTGAGATGTGCCGGTACCCAGTTGATCTTCTGATTAGCATCGAGCATATCCTGTTTTATTTTTTCAACATTTACAAACCAGCTTGAAACAGCCCTGTAGAGAAGCGGAGATTCACAGCGCCAGCAATGCGGATAGTTATGAAGATACTGGTCGTGTTTTACAACCATACCGGATTCTTTTAAATCCTTTATGATTTGTTTATCCGTATCCTTTACGAATAATCCGGCGTAGTCTTTTATTTCTTTTAAAAATTTACCTTCTTCGTCAATTGGACAGACAGAAGGAAGGTTATTCTCGCGTCCGATCCTTGAATCGTCTTCTCCAAATCCGGGCGCAATATGAACTATACCTGTACCGTCTTCAGTACTTACAAAATCGCCAATCACAACCTTATACGCGCCTTCATTTTCCGCATCTGGAAAATATGGAAAAAGCGGCTCATAGGAAATTCCTTTTAAATCGCAGCCTATTAGCTCTTTTTTTATTTTATATTCATCCGGATTTTTGTAATAATGTGAAAGGCGTTCTTTTGCCAGGATGTATGTATCAGTTCCATCTTCAATTTCCACATAAGTAATATCCTCACCTACCGCAAGAGCCATATTACTGGGAAGAGTCCAGGGGGTAGTTGTCCATGCAATTATATATGAGTTAGTTTTATCTTTGATTTTAAATTTTACGGTAATTGCCGGATCAGAAACCTCTTTATATCCCTGGTTCACCTCAAAGTTGGAAAGAGGAGTCGCGCATCTCGGGCAATACGGCAGAACCCTGTCGCTTTCATAAATGAGCCCCTTGTCCCAAAGAGTTTTAAAAACCCATAGTATTGACTCCATGTAATTAAGGTCCATGGTTTTGTAAGCATTTTTAAAATCAACCCATCGGCCCAATCGGTTAACGGAACTTTCCCATTCCGAAACATAACGCAGTACAATACTTCTGCACTCTTCGTTGAACTTGTCAATACCAAATTTCTCAATGTCTTTTTTTGCCTTTAGACCGAGCTTTTTTTCTATTTCATTTTCTACAGGAAGCCCGTGTGTATCCCAGCCGAATCGCCTTGGTACATATTTTCCCTTCATTGTCTGATAACGGGGAATTATATCTTTCATTGTACCGGGAAGCAGATGCCCGTAATGAGGAAGACCTGTAGCAAAGGGAGGTCCATCGTAAAAAACATACTCTTCACAACCATCTCTCCACTTTAGAGATTTTTCAAAGAGTTTTTCTTCATTCCAGAATTTCAGGATTTCCTCTTCCATCTTTGGAAAAGAAACATTGCTTTCTATGGGTTTGAACATTGACATCTCCAGGGTATAAGCATTGCGGCATTCTTCTATATAATGGATATGAATAATAGCTGCATAATAATTCTTAAAAATACTTATTTTCGATGTTTAAGGCAAGCATGGGCGGTGTAGGGGCAAAAAATCTTTTGCCCTTACTGTGTTTGGAAAGCGTGGGGGGTTGGGGTTATTGGATGTGGATTGGGGTAGAGGATAGAAACGCGGATTTTCGGTTGAGTAGACTGAGAACTC
>JAGLSM010000135.1 GCA_023135745.1 Spirochaetota bacterium
TCACATAGGTTACTGCAATCTTTGTACTTGAAGCGTCAATCAGATTTGAAGCTATGGAATCGGGGATGTAAATTCGAACCTCACCAAGTGTATTCTCAACACTTCCTGAATTAGAAATTGTATACACAAGCGTATTTGTAACGGTAGATGAATCAATTAGAGTAGGTGTGACATAACCGGTTACAAACGCGGGAGGATATACAAAATGTGCGACTTTATTTCCGCCGCCAAGGTTGCTTGTATCGTAAAGATCATTTGTATTTGTTGTATTTGCAACCTTAACTGTAAATACAACATCGTTGGTAGCTATGAGACTTACATTATCTATAATGCTAAAAGTTATAGAATCAGTTTCTGTGTTACCAAGAACTCCATTGGCATCATTAACATAATAAAGGTAAATTTTATTATTTGTAATCGTACTATTTCCCGCGTCATCCAGCAGTTTTATACTACTTATAGAAGAAATATTGGTAAATGAAGCCGGTACAGTAATTTCCAGCATTTTGATATCATTGAAAGATCCGCCGGTATTATTTATCTGAACAGTTAACTGGGTTGTATAATCTGAAGTATAAACATGGTTGGTGAAATTCTGCGAATAAGAGTTGTTAATCTGCAAATTTGCCTGACCGGCTGCCGGCGGATTTTTCCAGTAAATATCCCAGGTTGAACTGCCTTCAGTCCCGCTAACCCAACCGTCACCGTTCTCATTATCAGCAATCAATGAAATCAATGAGTTCGTATTTCCTGACATTGGAGTAATATTGTCGTAGATAAAAAGAGTAATTGTGTCATTGCCGCCATTTGGAATATTCTTTCCATCAGCCTTATAATCAAAGAGAAGGAAATTCGAAGCAGCGTAATATTGTATATTGGCGGAATTCGCTATTATTGAACTGGAAACACCGGAAATATTAGTAATAAGAGAAGGCAGGAAAAGCCCGGCTTTTTTAATAGTGTTGCCTGCACCTCCATTGTTGTTAATTGTATAGGTTATACTGTTTGCCTTTATGTTATTATACTGAAAATTTGTACCGTTCTCGACAACGGCTGTAACAAGAGAACCCTGCACATCCGCCGGAAGCTGTCTTACAATTACAAGGTTATTCGGGTACGTAGAATTTGTTCTGCATATGGCTGATGATGTTCCTGGTATTGATGAAAAAACTTCGGCTGTCCATATTGTGTTTGTCTGTGCCCCGGAAAAATTTGTCGGGGTACTGTCAACCTGAATTGTAATCCTGTCCAAACCGCCGGGTGAAGGAAGACCGCCGCCTTCAGCTGAATATAGTACATATATATAATTTGTTCCTGATACATTTGTAGCAAAAACATTCGCGTCATCATTTGCAATATATAATGAAGAAAACCTGGTAGAATCTACTGTATTTACATAATAATCATCAGGAACTCTGATCCTTAATTCTGAAATCGGCGGAGAATTCTCGTTAGTTGTTGCTATATAGTAAAAAATTGTTCTGTTATTACCAACATACAAAATTTCAGGAGCAACTGTCGCAAGCGCGTCAGGATCAATGAAGGTCTTAACAGACATTGTGTCTCCTGAAAACGGCGTTCCGGTATAGGCATCACCGGAAACAGATTTCATTTTGCCTGTAGTACTCCACCTGCTGTAGGCCTGTCCGTTGTATTTAACACAATCCGCGTAAACGGTAAAAGTATCACCCGTACCATTAGGGCTTGAAGGTGAAGGCATTGTAAAATTTACAATTATACGCTTATCTGTTGAAGAGTTATTAATAACCCCGTTATTGGCATCACTGGTCTGTCTAAAACGGAATTTAACTTCATCACCTGACACACTGACATACACCTGATTATCAAGGGTCGGAACTGAATCAATTCTGGTCATAAGACTCAACGCAGCTATAGTTCCGTGATTTGTCCCTGATCCGTTTTCTGTAAAAACCTGAATATTGTTTGTATCCCACGAATAGCTTGAATAAGCTGCAGGTTTTTTTATAATAAATTCACCGATACCTGCGTCATTTGCCGTGAATGTTGGTGTAATAATAACCTGGAATATATTTGTAGAACCTGCTGCTATTTCATAAGGTGTTATTTCAGTATTGATTGATGAGGCCACTGACCGCATCAAAACAGTATCTATATCCGCGGCCTGCATTTCACAATCATACCTTTTTGACTCCATCCCGGTCATAAACTTTATACTCTGATTCCATCCTACAGAAGCACTTCCAACAAGCAAAAATTCATTAGGATATGGATTTCCTCCGGTGTCATCGGGATTTGGGTTTATATAAAATCTGACATTTGTTCCGTCATGAGTAAGACGAATTACTACCGGATTATTATTTGCCGGTGTTGGATTATCTGTATCATCACCGTTATTACTTTCAAGCTCATCAACACCCCACTGTTCATCATAGTTCCACTCAAGAGTATAAGTTGCATCATTAATAATATTATTTGTTGTCCTATCAGGACCAATAGCCTGTGTAAGATCAAACCTCTGCTCTGAGCTTATATAATAACCCCATGTACTTCTCGGTTGTGTACCAGCACCACTGAGATTAAAATTCATTCTCATCATATCGTACATTAAAATATAGTTTTCAAATGTACTATATTCTGAAGCGCCTGCCTGAAGATTATAAGGATCACTCACCAACCAAAAACTCTGAGCGGCTATATGTCTGTGACTTTCTTCATTATTTCGACCATAAATATTATCGTGCGGATCTATTCTGGCATATGTCCTTCTAAATTCAACACCAAAAGGATTTGTTGGAGAAGCATTGTAACTCACATTGCTGTAAAATGCCATGCGGCCGACCCAACTCCCTATATAAGCAAGATCATTAGCGTTTACATTATTTCGAATTTGAATTGCATTTCCGGCTCTGCTTATAGTCATATCAGTGGCATTACCTGATATACCAATCCTTCCATAGGGAAAATTAAGGGCCCATCCATCAGTATTCGCGGTAAAATCATTATAATAATAAGTAGAAAGTATTACTGAATATGTTAAAAGAGTTGCAGAAAGAAGGATAAAACTCCAGAATAATCTGCGCACTGTTGTAATTAGATATGGCCTCATATCCGCCCCCTATAGGGTTTTTATTTGGGATGATCCTTATGGACCATCTATATTAATACGCCGCAATAAAAAACAGGCATCAAACTATCATTCCAAATAACTACTAAACCATATCAATTTACTATTGTATATTTTATATTACTGCAAATTTCATACCAAATAGAAATTTTCTCTTCAATCTATCTTATTATATAACAGCATGTTAGAAATTTTTATTCTATCAAAATTTGTGGAAATTCCTGATAAAACAAAATTTGTGTCGTATTTTCAACACATGTGGGTAATTTTTACCCAATTTTTACAAAAAACGTAAATATCGCTAATTCACTAAAAATGAATAAAAAAACATTATTACGTTTGATTATCGGTTAGCACTGACTGATTCTTGAACTTTTGAAGAAATCGGCAGCTGATTTATTAATTTTAAGCTATTTTGTATTTATGCTGTCATAAGTTTAATATATAGAGATTTTTTCCGGACAGTACAGCAAGTTTACCTGAGTTCACCGCTATATCATCTATCCATAAATTTTTAAGCAGAACCCTTTTTACAAATTTATAATTTTTTCCAATTTTTTTTATTTTAAAAATCCCATTTCTTGAGCCTGCCGCAAAGGCTCTCTTTTTGTATTTAATTATTTTAAAAAAATCGCCTGCCAATCCTTTTATTCTTACCGCTTTATCGGTCAGCGGATTATAAATCCATATACCGCCGTTTGGAATAAGTGTATTATTTCTGTTTACATCCATAAATAATTTCAAATTCTCCCTTACATTCCATGGTTTTCTTTCCCATCTTTTTTGAAAATAATTATAGTAGAAAGTACCATAGCTTGTGATTTTAATATTAGCTGGAAGAAATACACTCTGCACTCTGCTTGCCGCAAGTAATAAAATATCTCCACTCACGGTAGAATCATGAATGATGGCTTTTGTAAGATGATCCCTTGCTCCAAGCATTTCCCATCTTAAGTGTGGTTTCTGTGAATATCTTATTAAACCCATACTCGTACACATATAAATCCACTTTTTAAGTTTGGAAATCTTCAAATATTTTATTGGAAAATCTTCAGGTAATTTAAAATTTAGATAAAAGAGAGCTGACATAGGATTGTATATATAAATGCCCTTTTTTGCTGCCGCGTATATTAAACCGCCAATAATTGTTAATGAAACAGGGCCGCTTGAAGCAAGGCGGAACATCTTCCAGTACCCGCTTTTAATATGGTATTTAAAAACACTTCCATTATTCATTCCGGCCCATATATTTTTACCTGTAACGTAAATTGAAGTTATCCTTGTGCCTAAATCATATTTTTTTTCAGTTTTTATCGGCAGGTACATTGCTGACATTTTCCTGGTATTTACAATAGTAATGCCGTATTTTCTGCCCAGGTAAAGATTATTCCCGAAAGAAAACAATGTAAATGCTGAGTATGACTCTCTTCCCATTAATGGATGATATGGACGGCCCGGAAGATACTTTCCTGATTTGTATACTAATTTCTCAGTCTTTAAATGAGTTAAATAATCGGTTGTGTTTTTTTTGCCGCTGATTCCGGTAATAGTTATTGTAAGAGTTATAATACAAAGAATAAGCGCGTAATTTTTAATTTTGCTCTTTTTTTCATGATTCATACTACTTTATCGACCCGGATTATGCTCTTCTTAATACCGAGAAGTCTTTAAAGGAAACATTGAATTGGGTTGATTGGAAATAGGATAGAACTCGGATTAGACTGATTTACGCTGATTTGTTTGACACTGATCTTTTTTTTCATTTCAAGCAAGAATAAATTTAAATTGCATATTAAATAATGACTGATATTATATTTATAATACTGAAAACCCGGAGGTTAGCTTGAAAGGTGTAATAATTGCCGCAGGATACGGAACACGGTTTCTTCCCGCGACAAAAACAGTCCCCAAGGAAATGTTTCCTCTAATCGATAAACCGGCTATCTCTTTTATTGTTGAAGAATTTATAGATTCAGGAATAGAAGACATTTTGATCATATCAAGCAGACGTAAAAAATCACTGGAAGATTATTTTGACAGGGAAGTGGAACTTGAGTCAGTTTTCACAAAAGAAAACAGCCAAAAGAAACTTGAAAAAATAAAACCGCTAAAAGCTAATATCTGTTTTATACGCCAACAGGAAATGAGGGGTACCGGAGATGCCCTTCTTTTAGCACAAGACTTCGCTTCAGGCAGTCAAATCTGCGTAGCTTATCCGGATGATATTGTTTTTTCCGATATCCCTTTAACCAGACAATTAATGAATGCCTGCACGTCAGCTGAAGATACAGTCCTTGGGGTTATGAATGTAGCTGACAATGAAATAGACAGGTACGGCATTGTTGATACTAATGATAATGGAAGAGTCAGTAAACTGGTTGAGAAACCTGCGATTGGAAGCGTTAAGAGTAATCTTGCAGTAATAGGCAGGTATATACTGTCTACGGAAATTTTTCCTTTATTAATAGAAGAAAAAAAGAAAAACCCTTCAGGTGAATTCTTCCAGATTGATCCTATAAATAAGCTTGCTTCCATGGGTAAGGTTAAAAGCCATGCATTTAGCGGGATTCGTCTTGATGTAGGAGACCCTCTTGGATATTTAAAAGCACTCGTTGAATATGGATTAATGCGTGAAGACTTAAAAGATTCTTTTTTCTCATATCTTAAAAAGGTCGTTAGCAGGTAGAGCCTTTTACTATGTTCATAATTTATGGTTCTCACTAAGAAACCAAAAATAATATGAAGCTGCATATTTTGTACAATCCTATTTTTTGAAAAAAATGGAAGAATATTCTGTTTTATCAAAGTCATGTTGCGCATCACTATTTTTTTGGGAAATGCACTGTCTGAGTAACTAAAGATTCAATATCCAATACATTTCACTTTTACAAACGATTTTATTTATGTAATAAATTTTATACGAGTTTGCATTTTCAAAAAAATATTGATGCGCAACATCATACAGTAGAATCATGCCTATCTGACACTAATTAGCATTGCG
>JAGLSM010000136.1 GCA_023135745.1 Spirochaetota bacterium
CCTTTGATAATTTACACCCCACCCTGGCCCCCAAGGGGGGAAATATGATTGGCTTAAAAGATGAAGATGCATTAAGAGATCAATTCTTTGAAGATGCTGATATTAAGATAATAAGGATTAATACAGGCGATTTATTGAAAGACATCGATAAAGTTGTTAAAAAGATAAAAGTTGCAATTCTTTGTCCCCCCTTCGGGGGTTAGGGGGCGGAAAAGAGGCAGGTTTTTGCTATATGCGGTTCCCCTGCAAAAAAGACCTTGAAATATGGGAAAATTTCTATATTATGGGTTATACTTACAAGAGATTTTAAATAGGAAGCCAATTTAACTGCAAGGAGGAGAATTTATGAGAAAATTTAAGTTTGTCTTTATTTCACCAATTATACTGTTGTTTCTGATTTTTATTTTTTCAGCTTGTAATATGTATGATTTTACGCACAGTGATGGTGAATCAGATGATATGGAAGTTTTGCTTGGTAATGCCGACGCGGCATGGAAGGCAAATGACTACGATCTAGCGTTGAACCTTTATAAAAAAGCAATTGATTTGGAGGGAGCCGGCGGACTTGTGAATTCAAGAGCAAGGATTGGATATTCATCGGTTATTCTCTATAAATATATGGAGCTCAGCGATATACCTATACTGGTAGAAAGTATGCTGTCCATTGACAGCTCTGATTCCAGTAATAGTTTTTTGACTAACCAGTTGACAGGACCGCAGGCTTATGAAATCAGTCTTGATATATATCTATCGAATGTAACTTATGCTCTTTCCAACTCTGTTTATTACAGGGCTCCTGTTTTTGGAATTGATCCCGCGACAGGAATTATCACTACAGACGGATTCGGAATTCCATATGCTACCAATAGTGATGGGCTCATCAGCTCAAGCGACAGGGGTGCGATGCTTAACTATCTGATTATTAAAGCAGTTAATGTTGCTCTAAGTGTTCAGGAGAGCCTTGCAGTTGCCGGAGATCTGATAGCAAGTATTGACAGTGATAGGACAAATGATTTAGCAGGTGTAACTGATCAGGCTAGTTTTACGGTCTTTCATGTTGGTTATACAAATTATATAGCTTCAGCAAGTAACGCTGTAAATACTACAGGTCCCAGTGTTGCAGCAGATCTTTATAATCTTGCTGATACAGCTCAAGCCTTATTAAATATTCTTTCAAATGATGGGATTAATCCTGCTGAAGGCGGTGGAAAGCTTGTGTCTGATTTAAAAGGCAATATTTTAAATTTTGCCGCTAGCATAACGAATATCAGTCTCAATGATAAAATAAGTAATATGACTGTTTTTCAAACAAATCTTGAGGTTACACTACCATATTCTGGTTGGATGGGATATTAAAGAAGGAGGGAGAATATCATGAAAAAAATTATTATAGCTTTATTAGTTATTAGTCTGACATCATCAGCCCTCCTTGGTTACGGGGCTGCACAGGTTGATGTGCTTGACTTGCGGTCAAAGGCAATGGGGGGTGTAAGGCTCACCATTCCGGGTAACCAGTACACAATTATGAATAACCCGGCGGGACTTGCCTTAATGAAACAGCGTTTCTTCTCATTTGTTCAGGCAAAGGTAGTAGTTTCCGGTGATTTATTCGATCTGATGAACAACAAGGATAAGATTCTTGCTGTTTCTGACACGGGGGTAATTGATAATGCGACATGGAACTTACTATCCCGTTTGAAAGTCTCTATTGCTGCAAGCCCTGTATATCTTGGTTATGTCGGAGGCGGGTTTGGTCTTGTTTTATTTAATACATTAAGAGCAAAGATTACAAGTAATCCTGATGTACCTCTTCCTACCTGGAATATTGAGGCTAATCATGACATGGTACTCATGGCCGGTTACGCGATGCCTTTGCTTGATTTTAAATTCGCCAGTATCTATGCCGGGATTAATCTTAAGCTTATTCAGAGACTTCAGCTTAATAAGAGCCGTATGGACATACTCTATATGGCAAGTATTGCTGATGCCGACTTGAGTGACTTTGCCATGAAGAGGGGCCTTGCTATCGGGAGTGATATAGGATTTGTCGCAGAATTTGGAAGAGCATTAAAAGCATCTCTTACAATTACGGATTTCTTCGGGACAAAATTCAACTGGGTTACAATAGAGAATATGGATAATCTGGCATCTGAGATCACATCGTTAAGTTTTAATGAGGACACAGGGGATCATGATTATATAGAGCCAAGTGTCAATCTTGGAGCTTCATTGACTATAAGGAGTCTGCCGTTCATTCCTAAAATTCTTGTAAAGAATATTGTACTGGCTCTGGATATCAGGGATTTCTTTGACAATGATGTCAATATGTTTTTAAAACTATATGTGGGCGCTGAGTTTACATTGTTGGGTTTTCTTAAACCAAGAATTGGTTTGTATCAAGGCTGGATAACAGCAGGACTTGGTATTAACCTGCCTATTTTTGAAATTAATTTTGCCTACTGGGGTGAAGAGCTTGGTGATTATCCCGGACAGGAAAGACTGGATAATATTGCTCTTACAGTAAACTTTGTTATTTAGTTTAGTTGGGGCGTATTGCATGGCCCATACATAAAAAAAGACCGGATTAAAATCCGGTCTTTTTTTTATGTGATTCAACAGTACAAAGGTTGCGGGGGTGTACTGTTGGGGCCATTCATGGCCCTTACATACGTTCGGTACATACGATATTTCCAATGCCGATAAGAATTCGGAGTGCAGGAAGTAGGGGCGTATCGCGATACGCCCTTACAGAGTAAACGGTGTAAAAGGTTTTCCTGTTCCTGAATAGAATTTTGAAAAGAATTCATAATAATTTAAGCGGAGTGTCTGAATATAGACAATAAGCCCTTCAATTATTATAACCATAAGGTTGCCGACGGCAAGGATCAGGAACCTGATGATTGGGCTGTCTGATTGATTCACTAATGACATTATTGCCAAGCCAAGCCCTCCGTGAGCCAGTGCAAAGGCGCCTATTCTTACAAAAGAGACGGTATTTCCAAGATAGTATGAAAGTGTTTCAATTATTTCAACGGATCCTTCCATTATCATGTGTATAATACCGTTTTCAAAGACCGGCTTTCCTTTTATTAAATGGTATAACGGTTCCTTGATAAATATCAGGAAAAGCGGCAGGGCAATTAATAGAAGTATTGTAAGTAATGAAAGATCTTGATTTAAAAAAACTGTTGAGACCAGGGTATAAAGAGCCCCCAGATAAAATGCTATGCCAATGAGGCCTGTTTTTTCAAAGATAGCGCCCTTTAAATCCCTGAATTTTATACGGTTTATCAAATTAAGCAAGAGGCCTGTATTGATCCAGACTATGCCGAATGCAATACTTGCAAGAAGAATAGTATTGATAGTTTCAGCATTTTCCATTGGTTCTCTCCACAGAGGGGGGATTGTATGTATGTTTCCAAAGAAAGAACCAAATACAAAACCAAAAAAAGCCGCTGATAATCCCACTAATATAACAAGGAGGCCTGCTTTTCTTATTGAAGGTTTTATTGATTTTAAGAATGATATAACGATTCCTGCCAGAACAAGAACTGCTCCCTGTCCTACATCTCCAAACATAATTCCAAACATCAAAATAAAACCGATGGCCACTATCGGGGTCGGCTCTATTTCTCCGTATTCAGGATAACCGTAGTCGGATATTATACTTTCAAATGGTTTAAAGAATTTTCTGTTATTGAGGATAACAGGTATGTTCATTTTTTTTCTTTCCTGATATGTTAAATTAAGCGGATTTTCTTTGTTAATAACGATTTTTTCCCCTGTCAATTTTTCCAGACTTTCAGTCATTTTTTCTGTTTTTGATTTTGCTACCCAGCCTCTTATTGTTGTAGTGTATTGAGTTTCCTCAAAGTTCTGTATTGTCTTAAGAATGTCCATATGCATTATAAGAGTAGAGAATGAATGGGTGAGTTTTTCTTTTGAAACTGCGGCAAAGTGTCTAAGGTTTTTCTCTGCGGTTAATAAAGATTTTTTCGCGGAATTAATCTTTTTTTCTAATTTTTTAACAGCTTGTGAAGGTATTCCCGTTATATCTTTTGGTAAATCAATCCCTCTGAAATTGTTTTCGCTGAGCATTGTTTCAAGTGTGAATCTGCCTTTTTTTGTTGTTACTGCCAAAATGGCCTGACGGTGTTCATCTACCAGTTCCTGCTCGAGCGGGATTATTATTATTCTTTCATTTGACTGTTTTTTAATTGATTCTATTTTGATAGAAGGAATTGATCCGTATTTAAAATGAAGAAATGATACATCATTGATTTTTGAAAAATCCAGGTTAAGATTTTTAAATCCCTGAATTTCATCCAGACTTCTATTTAGTTCCATTAAAAAATTTTCCGCGTTTTTTTTCGATTCAATTAATGGAATGGATGCAAGATTGGTTTTATCGATAAACTCTTTTGCTTTTTCAGGTGAAAATGGGTTATTAATATTTTGTTTTTTTATTTTTAATTTCAGATCATCAGTTAATATTTTTGCTAGTTTTAATTTCTTTTTTGTATTTTCAATTTCTTCATTCTCAGTTTTTTCTTTTTTATTTGGAATGATCTGCATTACACCCATCTCACCAATGGATTTGGTAACGTTGTAAACCTCTTTGTGAAGAACCATTATTTCAATCAGCTCAATTTTCGCGGAACTAAACATATTTACCTCATATTAATAATTCATTTATAAAGTCTTCGGATTTAATAGACATGCGGACACAGTTAAGCAAAATGTTTATATTCTGCATCTCTTGTTTTAAAAGGAAATAAAAACAAAAAAACGGAGCTATAGTATTATGATTTCTGTAAAAAGCTTTTTTAAAAAATTTATGCAGCAGGATACTTGATATCTTTTCAATTAAACTGATTTCATCGTATCCAATGTCAGAATCAAAGTCCTGCGGATTAAGATGAGGATGAGAAACCAGTATGTTTTTTACTGAAGCAGATAGATCTCTCGGAAATGCCTTAACCGGCTCACTTATTTCATTATTAATTAGTTTTCTAAGGGATAGTTCATCAGAATCATTAATGAACAGCCATTTTAAAAAATCATCAAATTCGAGGTTGTAAAGCTTAATAAACCTAAGCGTATTAATTCTATTTTTAATAGACAGCATAATACGGTATAGATTTGTTATTGATGCCCTGTCATTATTGTCAAGTTGTCTTATAGCAAAATTCAGTTTTTCAAAATAGACCTTTTCAAGCATTGCATCAAGTTCAACCGAATCTTCGTTTTGTCTGTAATTATCAAGAATTTCAGAATAGGAAGATTCATTAAGCAGTCTTATTGATAAATCAGGATTATTTTCAAGGATCATTTCGGGGAATTCAGATAATTCAGGATGTGTTTTATAATAAATATTCTTTTCCTCACTCTTATTATTCATGCTTTTGATAAAGGTTGATATGTTTCTCAGTTCATGTTCTGATATTAAAGCTTTGAATAGTGAATGTATTTTTCCTTTTTCAGGAATTAGTTTTATGATAGATCTATAAAAGGATTCATGCAGTAAGGTTTCTCTTTGTATTTGGCTGCTGGTTTCACTAAGCGGCGATATTGGGTGTATATTCAGATTATTTAGACAAAGCGCCGGTGTTTTATTTTGAAGGTTTGTTCTAAATGAATCTATAGAATTAAAACGTGAATACATACCATGAATTTTGGCATATATAAACGGTTTTTGCAGAGTTCTCATCATATTGAGTCTCAGTTTATCATGATTTATATATGCGTCAATGAATTTATTTTTAAGGCATTTATCCCGATGAAATCGGGATAAATGCCTTAAGGTAAAATTATTTTTGTGAATCTTTTTGAGAGGGCGTTGCACAACCTAATTTTTTGAAAAACACGAACTCGCATTGAATTAATAATCAAAAGATGCGGTTTTGCAGATGTGAATTTGTTCAATAATCAGTGTTTTTTTGCTCAGACAGCGTATTTTTTCAAAAAACTAGGTTGTGCAACTGATGTAGATTCATATGAACTTTATTGCTAAGTTGTGCAACGGAGACTTGTTCAATGTGAATTTATTATGCGATCGAGGTCTTTTTTACTCAAACAGTGCATTTTTCAA
>JAGLSM010000137.1 GCA_023135745.1 Spirochaetota bacterium
AACAGTGTATTTTTCAAAAAATAGGGTTATGCAACTTAAATTTATACCTTACCATATTTAATATGCAGGTATATCTAAACTTTATTATTCTTTGCCGGAAGATTGCTCGCCATTATTCCTGATATAATGATTAGGACTCCTCCCAGTATAATTCTCCATGTCAGAATTTCTCCCATGATCCAGCCGAATAATGCTGTCAGAATCAGTCCCTGCAGGGAGATTGCGCTTCCAATTCCCGCTGAAACTACACGGTAGCCCTTTGTCATAAGAAGTTGCCCTGCGGTTGTAAATATGCCGATTCCTACGGCATACAACCAGATAAGAAGCTTGTGATTCTTAATATTACTAACAAAAAAGGGCAGTGTTACAAAGAGTATTACAATCATAAACCAGAGATATATGGTATTAGGTGTATCTGTTTTTCGCAGTTCCCTCACCATTGTAATTGCACCTCCCGCAAAAATACCTCCAAAAAAACCAACAAGATCCGCGAATACTATTTGGGTGAAGTCGGGATTAAGTACGACGACTATTCCCGTAAAACCGACTGCAAGGATCGGCCAGAAGAGGATGTGAGATTTTTCTTTAAAAAATAATCTTGAGAAAATCGCTGCATAAATTGGAAATGTGTACATCAGCATTACACCCTTGGTAAGTGATGAGTATTTAATCGCGTAAAATATGCACAGAAGAGCAAGCGTCCCCAGGATTCCTCTAAGGAGAAGCTTTGGTTTATTTACCGCCTTTATTTTTGTTCCGGATATTTTTATTACAAATAAAAGTGAAATAAGGCCGAAAACCCCGCGGAAGAATACTGTTTCCCAGAAAGACATCGATACTGAAGCAAGTTTGGTAAAAACTCCGGATATTGAGAATGCCACGGCTGAAAGACTTATGAGCCACTTTCCTGATATTTTAGTCATTTGTCATTAATCCTGAAAAGAAATTATCATATTCGTTTATTAATTTCTCCCATCTGAATTTTTCCATGCCGCAGGACAACAAAGCCTTTTCCCCGGAGCTGATATTTTTCTCCAGCAGGTTTTTAAGTTTTAACAGAAAATCCTTGTCATTTTTATACAGAAGTCTATCATGTAGATCCTCAGGAACAAGGTAAGGATAGTTAAGTTTGTGAGGGAGAACAGGTACAGCACCGGCATAGACGGCCTCAGCTATAGATACTCCAAAAAAATCATGGTTCGCGCTTGATACAACAAAATCAGAGATAGAAACTATTCTTTTGTATTCATTTACATTTTCAACAAAGCCGAAATAATCGATATGCTTTTTAAGCAATCTTTCAGCCTTTTTAAATGCATCGGGGACTTTTTTATATTTTTTCCCGAGTATTGCCAGTTTGAAATTAATTCCTGAATCCCGGAGGTTAATCATTGTATCGATGAAGAGTTCAGGATTTTTATCATGTTCCCAGCGGTGGTTCCATAGAATCAGGTTTTCTTTTTTTATCATGGATTTGTCGAATCCGTTCAGATCAAGACCAAGAGGAAGGACTGATGATTTTCCAGTAATTTCTTTTATAAGATTTTTTGGTCTGTAATCGGGGCAGGCTTCAATAAATTCAGGAAGAGCTTCAAGGAAACTGCTTCTATGATACTCGGAGTTAAATAGTATCCAATCGCTTACAGCGCATGATGAGATATTTAAAAGAGGATATGCCCGGTCAAGGCTTCCGGTTATATGATCCGGGTATGTGATTTGGTTTTCATGCATATACAAAACGATAGGTGTTTGTGCTAATTTTTTTTTATTTAAAGCTATAAAGTCCGGGAGGTTTAGAAAATCAGATACAAGTATGAGATCGAAATTTTTTTGAATATTAGAAAACTTTCCGGAAATGTAAATCCCGGATCCGCAGTTTCTCCATTTCCAGAAACGGCCGGGCATTGCAAGCGTCGTGATTTCATGGGTTGAGTGCTTAACCAATCCATCCAGAAATTGTTTATGTGAATCAGAGTAGTATGGTTCTATTGCAAGAATATTCATGGTTTTATTTAGAAGCTGTCTTGTATTTTTTAAAATGCCTTTCCATACAGTTGGCGATCCAGTCGCAGTCCTGACATGTAGGGTCATCAGCGTTAAAATCAACCGGAGGGCAGATGTTCGCGTTTTCTTTTATTTTTTCATGTATTTTTTTCAGGTTTTTAATATCAGAATCTGTCAGAGTTTCTTTGTTTTCAACTTTGGTCCGGATTTTTTTAAAGGATGTTATAAGTATCTTATTTTTGTCAGGTGATTCGTTCTTGGTCTGTTTTAAAATTTTACTTCCGGCGAATGCTGTTTTTTTTGAATGTGATGAAAACTTCTTTTTAAAAAAATAGACAATTACCCCGATATTTGCCAGATTCAATATTATCAGAAAAGGCATATCCAACTTAGCTATGAAATTAAACATGGTGAAAAATGGATACAAAAAGTATCTAAGAAGACCAAAAGCAAAAAGTATCATTAGAAAAATAAATCCAAATCTTGAGAATCTTTCAAACTGCAGTCTCCAATGTGAAGGAAGAAAGTACATCAGGATTCCTCCGCCATCAAGAGGCGGCACCGGGATCAGGTTGAAGCCCATGAGTACAATATTCATGAGGGCATATATTCTTATGATTTTCCATATAAAAGGAGTGCTGACTGCAAGTTCAGGACTTATCCTTCCGATTACATGAAGGACAAGTATAGCAAGGCAAGCCTGTGTGAAATTACTGTAAGGTCCGGCAAATGAAATGATAGCAGTATCGCGTAAGGGTTTTCCAAGATTGTATGGGTTGACAGGTACAGGTTTCATCCAGCCGAAACCCAACTTGAATGAAATGGTCATTAAAATCGGAAGAAGGATGGTTCCTATGGGGTCTATATGGGCAAGAGGGTTGATGGTCATACGGCCCGCGTTTTTTGCTGTATCATCTCCCAGTTTGCAGGCTGATGCAGCGTGGGCAAATTCATGGATAGAACCTGCTATTATAAAGACGGACAGGTGCAGTACAATGTTATAAATATCTGATGTGTTCATATTATTACTCCGTGTTATAAAGATACGGTATTAGTCAGTAAATAAAAATCTGTTTTATCTATTAAGTTCTTCCGGGCAAAAGTTTGCAGTGATAGTAACACGGATGACGCGGATTTTAGCTGATTTACACGGATATTGGTTTAATTTTAATGGGAACTTTTTAATCTTTTAAAAAATCTTGTATTTGAAATGATAATAAAAGACAATTTACTTAATGGTTCATTAACGCAAAAGATTATTAGTGCTTATTATTGTATTTATAATACTTTGGGTTATGGTTTTTGGGAAAATGTATATGAAAATCCGATGATAATTGAATTAAATAAGATCCGTGAAAATCTGTATTAATTCGTCCAATCCGTGTTTCCATTATTTCACTCTAATCAGAGTAGTATAGATTAGTTGTGTTTTTTAATTTTTTTCCAAAATAAATCAGAGATAAAATTACCATTACAAGACTGAGTACCTGTCCCATTTTAAGGCCAAGTATAAGGAAAGGAGAATACGAAGGATCTTTCCAGAATTCAATGACAAATCTAAATATCCCGTACATCAGCATAAAAAGCCAGGATAAGGTTCCTTTTTGCAGTTTAAATGAATTCATAAAAAAGAGTGTTCCAAAAATAATCAGGTTTTTATATGTTTCGTATATCTGAACAGGGTGTCTAAATCCCTCAACTTCCTTAAATTTTACACCCCATGGAACAGCCGTTATGACTCCGTAAAGTTCCGCGTTTGTAAAATTGGCGAATCTGCCAAGGGCAATAAAAAAAATTCCCGGCATTACCATAGTGTCTGTCAGATCATAGAATGGAATTTTTTTTCTCCTTGAATATATCATGCAGACAATTACTACACCGGTAAGAGCTCCATGAAATGAGAGTCCTCCTTCCCATATTCTTAAGATTCTCACAGGCTGACTTAGAAAATAGGATGGGTTGTAAAAAATAACTTCAAAGATTCTGGCGCCCAGGATTAGTCCGATAATCAAAAACATTATAAGCATCTCTGAATCTTCCGGTGTAACCGGGATTGTGCCTTTTTTTATTTTTCTAAGGAGTATTATATACATTGCAAGGAACCCTGAAAAATAAACCAGTCCGTAAAAACGTATTTCAAGTATACCCAGATTAATAATCATAGGGTTAATGTTATGTTTAAAACCTTTGTATTGAAGTGTAATTATCAGAAGCAGAGCCAGGGATGTCAGGATAATTCCAAGGGGGAATAGTCTTAGTGCTTGTTTTTTATTCATTGAGTTGTTTATAAAGATTCAAAATATGATTTCAGGATTGTTTCGCGGTTTTCTTTTGTGGATTCATCTGCAAAAACGCATCCATATTTCTTTGTAATCATTTTTTGTTTTCTTACTATAATGAGTTTTTCCTGAATGAGTTGGCCGTTAAAGTTTGCTATGATAATTAAATGTGTACCAATGTCGAGATTTTCTTCTATAACAAGAAGCATCCCTCCCTGGCTGATGTTCTGGATCATGCAGTCTTTAATAGTCTTTGATGAGTCTTCAAGTTTATAATAAGTTGACTGGAAAATACTGTGTCTTTTGTAAATTCTGTGGTTGTCGTCAATTTTTTCTTTTTTTTTGAAGAATGGCATTACTGATCCTTATTGATTTTGTTATGCCTACCGGCTGTTTTTAATATCGGTGAGTATAACTTTAACATGAATCGGAAAACAATGCATCAAAAAAATAATAGATGAGAATAATAATAATTTACTGGTATTATTGGCAGTTCATCGTAAATTTATTAACATGAGGTATTTTAAACCATTTATGGCAGATATGGTATCGACAGCCATAGTACTAGCCGGATATAATAAGGATAGCGATTTTCTTTATTATGATATTTCATGTGAAAATGCAGAATTTGTAAAACAGGTTTGTGAAAAGTACAATAAAGCAAAGCCCGTGATAATAAATAAAGATAAAAACCTTCTGATAAAAATAAAATCACAGTTGAAAAATAAAGATATGATGGGTTTTTTAGCGGATATTATGGATGATACATGGAGCAATGATCTTCCGGGGAATCCTGGAATCATTGCCTCTTTTTTTAGTTTAAGCTGTGTGAATGAAGATAGACTGAGAGATTTGTTCAGAGAGATTTTTGATATTCTGGATAAAAATGGAACTTTTATCGGGGGTGATATCTTCCTGCCGCAATCTCTGGATTATCTTGATCTGTATAGAAAAGAGTGGGCGAAAAGGGTTGTTATTTATGAAAATAAGAATCAATCACTAACGTCTATGGAAGCTGAATTAAAAAAATACGAAGGTGAAATGTCTTTTAATCTTTCGTTAGTGAATAAGTCAGTAGATATGTTGTATGAAGCAGGTTTTTCAAATGTTGAGATTGTTTACAAGTGGTTAAACTTTGCCGTTTTGACGGCTCATAAATAATCAACAAAAAGTCTTGGGATCTTTCTGAAGGAATTCCAGCATTTTATCGTCCATTGAACGAAGCCGTCTGCTGAATTCTCTGGCTATATTGAGTAATAGCTTTGTAAATGTTTCAAGACTTTCTTCATATATTTCCAGCATCGCGCTGTATCTGAGATAAGCTACTGTAGTTTTTTCTGCCGCCCTTATTGTGGCGGATCTTTTTTGCACGTCAATCAGGGACATTTCACCAAATGAGTCATGACTTTTCAGTTCGGCAATGCAGTACTCATTGTTATTACTGTCTTTTTTTATAACTTCAACATGTCCTTCTATTATAACATAAAGTTCACGGCCCATTTCACCTTCAGGGCATATCTCCTGTCCTGTTTCAAATGACTTGATTTTTATTTTGTTGAGAAGAATCTCAATCTCCTCATCTGTCATAGCATGGAATATGATCATTTCTTTCATTATTGCTTCTAATTTATCTTTCATAGCTGTTTCCTCTACAAAGGATTTTACAGTAAAGTAATAGTGATAGCAACGATAAATATTTTACAGGTAAGGGCATATGGCCTTCATATCTCACCTTGAACCTTACCCGTTTTTGTGGAC
>JAGLSM010000138.1 GCA_023135745.1 Spirochaetota bacterium
CCTGCCAGATATCCATATGACTCCTCACCTCCGACGACAAAGGTATGGGTGGGTTTCCCTGCATTTTTTTCCTCTTCAAAGGCCCTTATCTGCGCGCCGATATATTTGAATCCTGTTAATGTTACAAAACACGCCGCGCCGTATGCCTCGGCAATTTTTATCTGAAGGTCAGTAGTTACAACGGTCTTTATCACGGCAGCATTTTCAGGCATTTTATTTTTTGCTTTGAGAATGGAAAGAACATGTTCTATTAACAGACAGCCGGTCTGATTACCGTTTATTAAAACGAATTCGCCTTTCAGGTTTCTGACAGCTATTCCTACGCGGTCAGCGTCAGGGTCAGTAGCAAGGACCAGGTCCGCGTCTTCTTTTTCGGCAAGTTCCACAGCCATTTTCAAGGCGGCTGCTTCTTCAGGATTAGGCTTCTTGACTGTCGGGAAATTTCCGTCAGGTTCCGCCTGTTCTTTGACGGTGAAAACGTTTTTAAAACCGAGATCTGCAAGTATCCTGTTCACAGGCACTTTACCTGCGCCGTGAAGGGGTGTATATACGATTTTTATTGATTCAGCCTGTTTTCCTATGGCTTCCCTGTTTTGAACAAGACTGAGTACCGATTTGACGTAAGATTCTATCAGGGCATCATCTATGTACTCTATCATGCCTTCATCCATCAATTTATCAAAATCACTGTAATCAACACGTCCAACTTCAACTTTCCTGACCTGTTCAATAATTCCTTTGTCATGAGGAAAAATAACCTGGCAGCCGTCATCCCAATATACCTTGTATCCATTGTAAATAGCCGGGTTGTGACTTGCTGTAATAACTATACCCGAAGTACAACCGAGTTTTCTTATGGCGTAAGACAGCATCGGGGTCGGCATCAGGGTAGAGTACATATAGGTCTTGATACCGTTTGATCCGAAGACGCTGGCCGATATTTTTGCAAAATATGAAGAATTATGCCGGGAGTCATAGGCAATCGCTATTCCTTTTTTTACCGTATCTTCACCTTGGATCCGTATATATTCAGCCAAGCCTCTGGATGCAGCAGCTATGGTATAGATATTCATGCGGTTAGTTCCAGCAGCCATTATACCGCGCATACCGCCTGTACCGAATTCAAGGGGTTTATAAAAACGGTCAATTAATTCTTTTTGATCTTCTTTTTCGACAAGTGAATTTATCTCATTAACCGTATCCTTATCAAAAGGAGCGTCTGTCCATTTATCGATCAACTTCTGAATATCCGGAGAAATCTGCATTTTAAGCCTCACTAATTATACTTATTTTTTTTGTTTTTAAGATTAACTTTTTATCTGCTTAAAAATAACAATCCTCTAGAGGATTGACAATACTCCAGTTTAATATTAATTTTCTCCGATGAGTATCCCAAGAGTTGCAATTGTTGGCAGACCTAATGTCGGTAAATCAACAATCTTTAACAGACTTCTTAAGAAAAAAGAAGCAATAATACATCAAACTCCGGGGATAACCCGTGACCGTAAGAGCAAGGAATGTCTGCTCCTGGACGAAATTATTTTTCTGACGGATACAGGCGGAATATTTTCTTCAGATGATGATAACTTCATGAATCACATAGATTCTCAGGTAAATATCGCTTTAGATGAATCGGATTTTGTGCTTCTTGTTGTGGACGCGCAAGGGTTGACAGGCGGTGACCGTGAACTTGGTGAACTGGTACGTAAATCCGATAAACCAACACTGGTTGTTGCCAATAAATGTGATAGAATAAAAAATCCTGACGAAATATCGGAATTCTATGAGCTGGGTTTTGACTCAATACTAGGGATATCCGCTGAACATAGAATTAATGTAAATCAATTCACAGATTTGCTGTATTCAAAACTAAAAGCCCTTAAACTGTTTAAAAAGGTAAAAAAAACAGAACCTCAAAATTCTCTTTCATTTTCTCTTATTGGAAGACCGAATGTCGGCAAGTCTTCTCTCCTAAACAAGATATTAAACAAGGACAGGGCAATAGTAACCCCTATAGCAGGAACAACAAGAGATTCTATTGAGGATCATTTTATTTACAAAGATGTCAATTTCAAAATCATTGACACGGCAGGATTAAGACGCAAAAGCAAGGTCAAAGAAAGCATTGAATTCTACAGTACAGTTAGGGCCAAAAAAAGCATTCATGAATCAGACCTTACCGTCCTTCTCATTGAACCCGGTGAGCTCATTACAGATCAGGATAAAAAAATATGCGATATTGTTTCTAAGGAAGGAAAAAGCCTCGTTTTTGTAATCAATAAATGGGACCTTATTGAAGAAGAAAATGATGAGACAAAATTTCTACATGAAACAAAAAGCAAAATCAGGTTCCAGTTTCCCGCATTGCATTACGTTCCAATAATAACAATGTCTGCTATAACGGGCAGGGGAATAAAAAAGCTCCTAAACCTGCTTCTTCTGGTATACAATAACACAAATTTTCAAATTGATACGCCAAAATTAAACAAGTTTGTTGAATCAAGGATTAGAAGACATCTTCCAAGTAAAAAAGGAAAGCAGCTCAAGGTATATTACGCGACTCAGGTAAATACAGCACCTCCGACTTTTATATTTTTTGTTAACTCAAAAAAAATTGTAACCTCTCAATTTGAACGATACATTACTAATACCATGAGAAATGAGTTTGATTTCAAGGGAACTCCTCTTGTTATAAAATTCAAAGACAGGCAGGCATGAAAAAGAAACGTCATCCTAAAACAGTGGCTGTCCTTGGCGGAGGCAGCTGGGGCACAGCGCTTGCGATTACATTTTCCGAACGGCACAAGGTCATTATCTGGGAGTTTGATAAGACCCAGGTGGAAACCATAAAGAAGGACCGCCGTAATAAAAAATTCCTACCCATTGTCTCATTCCCGGATAGCCTTGAAATAACCAACAATATTTCAGAAGCCATAGAAAACGCCTCTATAGTTGTTTTTGCTGTCCCATCTCACGTTCTGCGGTCTGTAGCTGTACTGGCGGAACCGTATATAAACAAAAAGCAATACCTGGTTTCAGTTACCAAGGGAATCGAAAATGAAACTCTCCTTACAATGACAGGCGTTCTGAATGATGTAATAAAAAGGAAAAAGGGTGTCATAGCACTATCCGGCCCGACACATGCCGAAGAACTGGCAAAGCACCTTCCAACAGCAATTGTAGCGGCATCTAAAAGTTCCTGGCATGCCAAGACTATCCAAAAACATTTTATGACTCCTTATTTCAGGATTTATACAAACACCGATGTAATCGGCGTTGAAATTGGAGCCGCATTAAAAAATGTAATTGCCATTGCCGCGGGAATCAGCACCGGATTGAATTTTGGAGACAATACACTTGCGGCCATAATAACACGCGGACTTGCCGAAATAAGACGTCTCGGAATAAAAATGGGAGCCAGAGAAAAAACCTTTTCCGGATTATCAGGGATTGGGGACCTGGTTGTAACATGCACAAGTAAATATAGCAGAAACCGAAAACTGGGCGTTATGCTTGGTCATGGAAGGAAATTAAAAGATATTCTCTCCGAAATGACACAGATTGCTGAAGGGGTTAAAAACACAATCAGCGCCATCGAACTTTCGGAAAAATACGACATTGAAATGCCTCTTTCCTCCGGCATTTATGCTATTTTGTATAAAAAAATGTCAGCGCGCAATCTGGGTCATATGTTAATGACAAGACAGCCCAAGAGCGAAAATTAATAAAAATACGATTTCATGGATTGACATGAAAGATTAGATACTATAAATTATATCAAGTACCTGATTCACTATTGTACTATATCTGTTGTGTTCATGTCGTCATAAAGTATTAATGACATGCTTTTAAAGAAAAACTTTTAAAGTGAAAGAGATCATGGATAATTTACCCACAATCCCGGAAGGTAAAGTAAATTTCTCGATTGGTGAAGTAGCCGATATGCTGGGTATTAATGCCTCTACAATCAGATTCTGGGAAAAGGAATTTGACATCCTTGTCCCGCGTAAGGAATCCGGACGAAGAGTATATAACAGATCAGATATTTCAATAGTCAAAAAGATTTACAAACTGCTCTATAAGGATAACCTGAAAATAAAAGGCGCCAAGCAGGTTCTTGAAAACGGAGGAATACTGCCTTCTTCTGAAGATATTCCAAATGAACCTGTTATAAATGATCCATTGCCTGAATCAGTCAAAACACACCCATTATCTGAATCTCATCCTCCGGCCTCAGGTAACCACCAAAATCAATCAGCGCCCTCTGCGCCGGTATTAAATAAACCGGAACAAATTCCTCAGGCAAGCAATCAGCAAGCAGATAACAATAACCTTATAAATGAAAAACCGGCCGTTTTAAATTCAACCCCGCAAAATATCTCTACACAAGCCACTGAAAAGGTCGAACAAAAGGTCAAAGACCGTGAAATTCAATACATAATAAGCGAATTAAAAAAAATTCAGTCCATTCTCCAGGACGGGTAATTTGTATTTAACCTCACCTAGCCCCTTCCCTCGAGGGAAGGGGAATCGATGGAAATAGAATTATTTATTTGGAACTTATTCGTGAACAGAAAATCAAAAAGTAAAAACCGGCATTTGCAAAATGCTATGTACTAAAATAACAGATTTATAGGAAATTACTCTCTAAAAAATTCGGAACAAACAAGCTTATAGGATTTCATTCACGAATACAGCAATCTGCATTACCCTGATGATGACTAAAGTAAAAAGTTCCCCATTCCCTGTAGGGAAGGGGGATAGAGGGTTAGGTTTGCCCAACGTCATAATTTAAATGATTTGAAAACCCATCATAATTCTAGTAAATTAAATGCTTTACGGGCTGTGGCGCAGTTGGTAGCGCACATGACTGGGGGTCATGGGGCCGCTGGTTCAAGTCCAGTCAGCCCGAGAAAAAAGCCGGTCTATGTATGTCTTCATAGATCGGCTTTTATTATTTATCCTTTGAAAATTCAATTATAGCTTTTGCGACTGCATCAAGCTGCGTTTCGGTAAGTTCCGAGTAAATCGGCAGCGAGATAACCTCGTCGGCTGTTTTTTCCGAAACAGGCAGATCGCCTTTTTTGTAACCAAGCCCTGAAAAACACTCTTGAAGATGAAGGGGAAGGGGATAGTATATGTCATTGCCAATCCCTGATTCATTGAGATGATTCCGCAAACCGTCTCTGTCCTTGACTCTGATTGTATACTGATTGAATATCATTCTTCTTTCGTCAGCCACTACAGGAAGAACTGCTGCAGCCTTTAACTTATTATTATAATATGCCGCATTTTCCTGTCGCCGCTTATGCTGCGCCTCAAGATATGGAAGTTTTACAAGAAGAATCGCCGCCTGAATGGCATCAAGTCTGAAATTACCGCCTACAAACTTGTGATAATATTTAGGATTGCTGCCGTGATTTCTTAAAATGCGCATTTTTTCAGCAAGATCTTTATCATTTGTTGTAATTATACCTCCGTCCCCGCAGCAGCCAAGGTTTTTACTTGGAAAAAATGAAAAACAACCTGTGTCTCCCATTGAACCGGATCTCTTTCCTTTATATTCGGAACCTATGGCCTGTGCCGCGTCTTCTATTACCTTGAGATTGTGTTTTCCGGCTATTTCCATAATTTTATCCATATCTGCCATCTGACCAAAAATATGAACAGGCATAATTGCCTTGGTCTTCGGGGTAATCTTTTCCTCAATTAATGATGCATCTATATTATATGTGCGGGAATCAATATCTACAAAAACAGGAATGGCACCAAGTCTGTCAATGGATCCTGCTGTAGCAAAAAATGTAAAAGGTGTTGTTATCACCTCATCACCGGGCCCAATTCCAAGAGCCATTAGAGACAATATCAGGGCATCTGTACCGGATGTAACTCCGACTGCATATTTACACTGACAATAATCGGCAATCTTCTCTTCAAGTTCTGTAATCTTGTCGCCCATTATAAATCTCTTTGAATCAAATACCTCTTTAAAAGCGGCAAAAACCTCATCTTCTATCGGTTTATATTGAGC
>JAGLSM010000139.1 GCA_023135745.1 Spirochaetota bacterium
ACTGCTTGACTTACAACATAGAACTTCACGAAAAGACACGAAATAAGAAATTTTGGTTAGTAAATATTTTCGTGTAGTTCGACTGCGCTCACTACAAGTAATTTCGAGCCTTTCGTGGTTATAAAAAACTTTGTGCTCTTAGTGACTTGGTGGTTCAATATTCTTTTTCAGCCTAAGAATTAAACAAAAAATTGAAAACTTTCTTACATAGTACCCGAATCATACCCTGTTTACAATAAATTTTATTAAAAGAATATAATCGATAATTTTTTTTCTTTTGTTATATTTATACAATCTTTATTTTACTCGTTTTAAATATCTTCTTATGGAATAAGAAGAAAGGGAAAAAACGCTAATGCTTAAATCTTCTGTCGGAATCAGTAATTTATCTGTGTACATACCAAGGTTAAAAATCAAATCCGAAACAGTAGCAGAAGCGAGAATCAAAGTTAATCCTGATATTGAAAGCCATATCAAACGAGCCATCGAATATACCGGACAAAAATCAATCCGATTCCCAAACCTATGGGAAGACACATCAACTATGGCCGCTCAAGCATCATGGCAGCTTTTAAATGAAACAGATCAAAAAGACATATCATCACTCAGATACATAGTAACAGGAACAGAGACAGGAGTGGATCATTCAAAGCCTGTTTCGGCCTATGTTGAAGGTATGCTTCAAAAATCGGGATTAAATGTACCGGAAACTTTGTCAACTTCGCAGGTACAGCATGCGTGTGCCGGCGGCACTATTTCAATGCTTAATGTAAGCGCTCTTGTAGCAATATCTCCCGGGGAAAAAGAATCCGGACTTGTAATATGCTCTGATATTGCCCGATACGAAAAAGGGACTACAGCTGAAATAACACAGGGCGCGGGTTCTGTAGCAATGCTGATAGAAAAAAATCCCGATCTATTGGAACTTGACCTTACTACAATGGGATACGCGTCTAAAGACGTGGATGATTTTTTCAGACCTCTTGGATCAAAAACAGCAAAGGTAAAAGGCCGGTTTTCCATAAAGTGTTACAGAGAATCGCTTAAATCTGCGCTTCTTGACCATTGTCTGAGAAGAGACAATACTCTGCCGGAACTTCTTAAAGAAACCGATATGTTTGTCCTGCATGTCCCATATAAAACTCTCCCAATGGAGGCAATGGAAAAACTAATTCAGAAACAGCTTGGATTGAGCCGGGAAGAAGCGAATGAATTCCTTAATAAACGAGGTTTTCAGGCATCCATAGAGGCAACCGAAAAAATAGGCAACCTCTATACCGGATCAATGTTTCTTGCTCTGACATTCCTTCTCAAGGAACGTTATGAAAAATTCGGCAGTCAAATCATAGGTAAAAAAGTCCTTCTGATCTCATACGGTTCAGGAAATACAATGTCTGTTGTTTCAGCAAAAATCGCCGGAAATGCTCCGCAAGTTATAAAAAAATGGAACCTGGAAAACATCTGGGAAAGTGCCATAAACTCATCACTTGATCAATATGAAGAATGGCTTGATACTCCTTCAGGTTATGAAGAATTCAATAAACTGAATTCAAAAAAATTATCTGATATTCCGGAGAATTCTTTCTTTCTTCAAGAGATAAGAGAGGACGGCTACCATGAGTACAGCTTCCAAAAATAGCAAAAAATCCGGAAACATCAGCAATAGAAAAAAAGACCATCTGGATATATGTGTTAACAAAGATAAATACAATGTAGAAAGCTCCATAACATCAGGTTTTGAAAATATTCATTTCATACACGAAGCGATGCCTGAATTAAATGAAGAAAATATCAATACAAAAATCACCTTCCTGGATCATGAAATTAAACTCCCCTTGTTTATTTCCTGTATGACTGGAGGCTCAACCGGTGGACTTAAAGTAAATACAGAACTCGCTAAAGCTGCCCAGTCTGCAGGAATACCGGTGGGATTAGGCTCAATAAGAATCCTGTTCAGGGAACCTGAATACTTTGAGCAATTTCATATCAAACCAATCGCCAAGGATGTTCCGGTTCTGGCAAATATCGGTTCAGTTCAAATAAGGGATATAGAACATAAATTAATATATGAAATGATAAAACGCCTTGAAGTACAGGCAATAGTTATACATCTTAATCCCGGCCAGGAAATCTTCCAGCCTAAAGGAGACAGGGATTTTATAGGGATATTCAACGCTGTTTCAAAATTTACAGATAAAAGCCCTGTTCCTGTAATAGTCAAAGAAACAGGTTTTGGAATCAGGGCATCGAGAATACGTCAGCTTCTAAATACCGGTGTCTCATACATTGACCTTGCCGGAGCAGGAGGAACCAACTGGATAACCGTTGAATCCCACAGGCTTACCGGTGAAGAAGCCAAAATAGCAAAGGAGTTCTCATCCTGGGGAATCCCGACAGCAATGCTGATGGACTCTATAGGAAGTATGGATAACCGGATCCTTGCATCAGGAGGATTACGAAACGGAATTGATCTCGCAAAATCAATAGCCTTGGGAGCATATATGGGTGGTATGGCTCTTCCATTCATCAGAGAGTTCAAATTCTCAAAGAAGGATGGAGTAATACGCCGTATTGGTGAAATTGAGAAAACATTAAGAGCCGTTATGCTTCTCACCGGATCACATGACATTCACCAGCTGAGACAGACAAGGTTCTGGAGAAAACCTGATTTTACCGAATCAGTTAAAGCATTAAAAGACGCGGAAATTTTAATTTAAACGGAGAAATAATGATTACAGTCTGCCTCGACCTGGAAGGAGTGATTTTTCCTGAAATCTGGATAAATGTCGCCGAAAAAACAGGAATCAAAGAACTAAAATTAACCACTAAAGATATTTCCGACTATGATGAATTAATGCAAATGAGAATTAGAATCCTGAAAGAAAAAAATATAAATATACATCTTATCAAGGATGTCATTGCAGCACTCACTCCTCTTGATGGAGCATATGAATTCATTAACTGGCTCAGAGAACGTTTTCAGGTTATAATTCTTTCTGACACTTTTTATCAATTTGCAATGCCATTAATGAAGCAGATAGGATATCCGGCGCTCTTCTGCCATAACCTGATCATTGATGAAACCGGCATGATAACCGGATATAAACTGCGTCAGAAAAGCGCTAAAAGAGAAGTCGTAAAGGCACTTAAAAATGATCTGTTAATAAAAACAATTGCCCTTGGCGATTCCTATAACGATACACAAATGCTGGCAGAAGCCGATGCCGGAATACTCTTCAGTCCTCCGCAAAATGTCATTGATGAGTTTCCGCAATTTCCTGTTGCCAATAACTACGAAGAAGTAAAACAAAAATTTATTGAAGCTTCCAAAGTTATTGGATAAATGTTTTCCGGCATTATCTTTTCCACAAAAAATCACCACAGCGACTTAAAATTCCTTCCAAAATTTACTATATTTAATCAATAATAAAACTTTCAAGAGGTAGACATGCAGCTGGATTTTAAAAAAACAGAAGGACTCATCCCCGCCATAGCGCAGGACGCCGAAACAGGCAAAATTTTAATGCTTGCCTATATCAATGAAGAATCATGGAAATTAACCCTTGAAACAGGAATTGCCCATTACTGGAGCCGTTCACGCAGTAAACTCTGGAAAAAAGGCGAAAGCTCCGGAAACCTGCAGATGATAAAAGAAATTCTGGTGGACTGCGATAATGATACAGTTATCTTCAAGGTAGAGCAAATCGGAAAAGCAGCGTGCCATGTCGGTTATGAATCATGCTTCTACCGCAGGCTTGAAAAAGACGGAACAGAAACTATAGTAGATAAGAAAATTTTTAATCCTGACGAAGTCTATAAAAAATAAAAATCACAAGGAAAATCAGCATGCAGAAAAATGATAAAGTACTAAAACTTGGAATACCAAAGGGAAGCCTGGAAAATGCCACAGTTGAACTTTTTAAAAAAGCGGGCTACGACATCAGGATATCCAGCAGGTCATACTTCCCTTCAATTGACGACAACGAAATAGAATGCATGTTGATCCGCGCTCAGGAAATGGCCCGCTATGTGGAAGACGGCATTCTTGATGCTGGAATTACCGGCTACGATTGGGTTATGGAATACGGCGCTGACGTGGAACAGGTTACAGACCTTGTCTACGGCAAGGTTGGAAAAACTCCGGTACGCTGGGTACTGGCAGTCCCTGAAAACTCAGAGATTAAATCTGTGAAAGATCTTGAAGGAAAAAGAATCGCAACTGAAGTCGTCGGAATGACCAACCGCTACCTCGAAAAACACGGCGTAAAGACAGATGTAGAATTCTCCTGGGGCGCAACTGAAGTCAAACCTCCGGTACTTGCTGATGCTATTGTGGAAATTACTGAAACAGGCAGCAGCCTGCGAGCAAATAACCTCAAAATAATTGATACAATCATGGAATCAACAACCAAATTTATCGCCAATAAAGAATCCTATAAAGATTCCTGGAAAAAACGTAAAATAGACAATATAAGCCTGCTCCTTAAATCAGCTTTAGACGCCGCCTTTAAAGTCGGACTGATGCTGAATGTAAAAGAAAAAAATCTTGAACATATCCTGTCAATTCTTCCTTCCCTTGAAGCCCCTACAGTTTCAAAGCTTCATGAAGAAGGCTGGGTAGCCATTAACATAATCATTGACGAAAAAAAAGTTAGAGAGATACTCCCAACTCTTAAAGAGAACGGAGCTTCAGGAATAGTAGAATATCCCTTGAATAAGATTATCCTTTAAATATTGATTAGATATGGAAACAAAAAAAGATTACTGTGTCTACATTCTGGAACTTGAAAACGGAAAATTCTACACAGGCTATACAACCGACATTGAGAGAAGGTATCGCGAACATCAGCAAGGTACAGCAAAATCAAAAATAACAAGAAGCTTCAAACCTTTGAAAATAGCCCAAAAATGGAATCTTAATTGTACAAGTGGCATGGCTTTAAAAATAGAAAACCTGATAAAAAAACAATCCAGAAAAACAAAAGAAAAACTTGTTACTAATCCTGAAAAATTAAAAACCCTGGCACTGGATATTGAAGGCGCCTCATTGATCTTTGTGGATTAATCTTTATTGATTATTAGATCATCGATGGATTTTCTTTTTTTATCCCTGGGATTGTCATTGGCATATCCCAGGGGAGTCATGGCTATCGGTTCAAAATCTTCCGGAAGATTCAGAAAATTCTTTGTTTTTTCAGGATCAAAAGCACATATCCAGCATGTTCCAAGATCATTATCGACAGCGGCAAGAATAATGTGGTCCATCACAATAGAAGCATCAACTACATAATGACTCCTGTCATCCTGAAGCCTTACCCAGCTGTCTACCTTGCTTCCACAGACTACTAAAACATACGGAGCAGAAACAAACCAGTCTCTGTCATAAATATCAAGGAGTTTTTCCTTGTATTTTTCAGTTTCTATAAGCACAATTTTAAAAGACTGACTGTTTTTCGCGGTTGGAGCCAGTCTTGCCGCTTCCAGTATTTCACCCAGCATATCATCAGGAATTTCTTTTTTCATATAATCCCTGCATGAATATCTTTTTTTTACAAGATCAAGAAATGACATTTTACCTAACCTTCCGTAACTGCTTTAATTGATTTATAAGTAATATCAAGAATTTCTTCGAGTTCTTTTTTATTTATACACAGCGGAGGCATAACCACAATCACAGCTCCAAGAGGCCTGATAATCAGCCCTCGTCTCCTTGCTTCAAGAATAACCTTATGTCCCGTCAATCCCGGATGTTCAAATTCCTCTTTGGTTTTAATATCCTTAACAAGTTCAATGCCAATCATCATACCCCGTCGTCTAATATTTCCTACATGCTTTAATTCGTTGAATTTTTCAAGAGCGGATTCAAGATAGGCCGAGTTGGATTTTACATTCTTAATAAGATTGTTTTTTTCAAACA
>JAGLSM010000014.1 GCA_023135745.1 Spirochaetota bacterium
TCAGCATAACCTTTTGCAATATTATCGGTAAAATTTTTATTTTCCTTTGCCTTTTTTTTAAAATATTTCTGCCAAATATCAACCATTGCTTTAAAATAATTCCTGCTTTTTAAGTCCATTAATTGAAGAAGAATCCTATATAACTGATTGGAACTAATCTCATCATTAATCATTTGACTGATTTTCTGGTTAATACCCGCGTTAATTGATACCCCAAGGCCGGACAGAATTCTTGAAGCTTTTTCCGCCGGATCAAATTTGATTGAAGAAGATAAGCTGTTTTTTAAGTCAGTAGTTAAGATGCGTTTATTTGAATTATTCTTTAAAGCCTTGATTAAGGGGATCTTTTTATTTTCAATTATTACAAATTCTCTGTCATTTTCTGAATACTTACCATCTATTATTACCTGTATTTTTTTACCTTGAGATTGAATAAGAAACGTTTTATTGCCGGACTTTAAAAGTTTACCTCTTATTAGACTACCTGCTTTGAGATTTCTAAATGAATGATCAGAGGGAAAGGAAGATTCTTGTTTATCTACCCGCATTTGCTTTTCGTACCGGAGAAAAACTTCTTCTATGTATTGAACAGGGTCCGTATTTTTGAAGCATACTTGTATGTATTGCCGTACCGTACCCCTTATGCCTGTCAAATTGATATTCAGGAAATTTTTCATGTAATTTTAACATGATTCTGTCCCTGCAGACTTTGGCAATTATTGAACCAGCAGCTATCGAAATAGAAATATTGTCACCGCCGATTATAGCAAGCTGTGGAATATCAATGTTTAATTTAACGGCATCTATAAGCAGAAAATCTATATCTATATGGAGATTTGCAAGCGCTTTATGCATTGCTCTTTTTGTGGCATTCAGGATATTTATTTGATCAATTGTTTCATTATCAACAATACCTATTCCAATCGATTCGGCATTTTCAATAATTCTGTTAAAAAGCATCTCTCTCTTTTTAGGAGAAAGCTTTTTTGAATCCTTTATATCAGGATCGAACCATTTACCCAAGACTACCGCTCCGGCAACTACAGGGCCTGCCAGAGGGCCTCTACCTGCTTCATCAACTCCGGCAATCATCGAGTACCCTTTATTATGCAGTCTGTTCTCATAAACCGTAAGATCAGAAGGCATTATTACCTGCGTTTTTCTTTAACCTGATGAGACTTTCCAACCCTGTCTCTAAGATAGAAAAGCTTGGATCGTCTGACTTTTCCATGTCTGGTTATTTCTATTTTAGCAAGAAAGGGAGAATGAATAAGAAAAGTCCTTTCGACTCCGACACCAAAAGAAATTCTTCTAACCTTAAAAGTTTTTCTTATGCCGGTATTACTCTTCTCAATAACAATTCCTTCAAAAACCTGAATTCTTTCACGTTTTCCCTCTTTAATTTTCACATGCACCTTAACTGTATCACCAATGTTAAATACAGCAATGTCCTTTTTTTGTTCATCCTCAATCTGTTTTATGATGTCCACAATACCGCTCCTTATAGATTTGCTTTAATTCTTTTAATTCTTCTTTATTTAGTTTTAAATTTTTCAATAGTTCCGGTCTAAAAATGTAAGTATTCCTTAAACTACTGGCCCGTTTCCAGTTTTTTATCTTTTTATGGTGTCCCGATATTAAAACAGGGGGAACTGAATCTCCCGAGTATTTTTCAGGTCTTGTATAATGAGACTCCTCTAATATATAATCTTCAAAAGACTCTGAGGATGCCGATTCTGTACTGCCCAGTACCCCTTTAATTTTTCTTCCTACCGCTTCAATAAAAAGCATAGCGGGAATCTCCCCGCCTGTTAATACATAATCACCAATTGAGATTCTGTCATCAACATGGTTAATAAGAAAACGTTCATCATAACCTTCATATCTTCCACAATAAAGAATAATATCCCGGCACTCTGTATATTGATCAACTATAGCCCTGTTTAGAAGCCGTCCTTTTGGCGTTAAAGCAACTACCCTGGAACCCCTCTTTTTAACACTCTTAAGGGACTTGGCAAGTACAACCGGATTTATAAGCATACCCGGACCCCCGCCGTATACATAATCATCAACCCGTTTATAACCGCGGTCTTCTGAAAAATCTCTCAGGTTTACTAATTTTATCTCAATACCGCCGTTCTTCACAGCTTTACCAATGACTCCGGTATATAAAAATTTTTCAAATAATTCCGGGAATAATGTTACAACAGTAAATCGCATCATACATCCAAAAACTCAGTATCTACCTCTAAATAGCCCTTTTCAAGATCAATTACTGAAACAACCTGTTCTATATAAGGAATATTCAGTGTTTTGTTTTCTGAATCTAATTGTATCTCAAAAATATCAGTAGCTCCTGAATTAAAAACGTATTCAACCTTGCCTATTTTTTTACCGCCTTTCATCCTGACTTCAAGACCAATTAAATCATTAAAATAATACTCATCTTCTTTTAATTTTTCCAGTTCAGTCTTTTTTACATACAGCTTTTCATTCGCGTAAGATTCAGCCTCACTGCGAGTATCACAGCCTTTGATTTTTACAATAAGTCCATCTTTAAATATTTTAGAGTATTCAGTTTCAAGAGATTTATACCGCGTGCCGTCAAAAACAAAAAAACATTCCTTGTTTTCATAGAAAGCAGCATTATCAGTATAGAGTCTTGCCTTGACTTCCCCCTTAATTCCATGAGGTTTTGCAATTCCCCCTATATGAACCCATACTTCATCCAAATTATTAATCCAGGATTTCCAGTACGATTCTCTTACCAACCTTCATCGCTGAAGCATTGATAATTACTCTAATTGCCTGAGCAATACGGCCATGCTTGCCAATTACTTTTCCAACATCAGAAGATAGAACCTTTAATTCAAGAATTGTCGATTTTTCACCTTCAATAACATTGATCTTTACATCATCCGGACTATCTACAAGAGACTTTACCATGAATTCTACTAATTCTTTTTCCTGCATGTACTGACTCCTTAAGTGTTTATTCAGCTTTTACTTTTTGAGATGCAAGTAAACCTTTTTTTCTCAAAAGGTTTGAAACAGTTCTTGTAGGCTGAGCACCATTTTTAAACCAGTAGTCTATTCTGTCATCCAGAAAAGTAACAGGATTTTCTTTATCCATAGGATGATACCTTCCAACAATTTCAATAAACTTTCCGTCCCTGGGAGATCTGCTGTCAGATACTACTACTTTATAAAACGGACGTCTTTTAGTGCCACTTCTCATTAAACGAATACGAACCAAATTGTCCTCCTATATTAATACGGCATCCGGATATTTGGAATACCCTGATTGCCGATATTTTCTAATAATTTTGGGTTTTTAGAAAACTTTTTCATCATTTTCTTCATATCAATAAATTTATTAACCATTCTGTTTACATCAAAAACAGTTGTTCCGCTGCCTGTTGCAATCCTTTTTCTACGACTGCCGTTTAAAATATTTGTATTTGATCTTTCAAACGGCGTCATTGAATTAATAATGGCTTCAATTCTTATTAACTCTTTATCATCCACATTAGCCTGCTTACCCTTTATTCCGGGAAGCATCTCCATTATTTTTGATAGAGATCCCATTTTTTTTATTTTTCTAATCTGATCTCTAAAATCTTCAAGATCAAATTTATTTTTTTTAATCTTCTTTTCAAGTTTTTTAACATCTTCTTCATCGATATGCTCCTGGGCATTTTCCACCAGACTAAGGATATCACCCTGTCCAAGTATTCTGGAAGCAACCCTTTCAGGATAAAACAGTTCAAGGTCTTCAATTTTTTCACCTGTACCTGTAAACTTGACAGGTTTGCCGGTAACTTCCCGAACAGATAAAGCAGCTCCGCCCCTTGTATCAGAATCAAATTTTGTAATAACAAGACCTGTAAGTTCAACTGAATTGTGAAAGCCTTGAACAGTTTCAGCAATAGCCTGACCGGCAGTTGAATCAGCCACAAATAGTACTTCGTTAAAATCAATGACTTTTGAAATTTGAAGGAGTTCCTTCATTAATTCGCTGTCAATCTCAAGCCGTCCTGCCGTATCAACTATAATTCCGTTATAACCGTTTTTCTCCGCGTATTTTTTAGCCTTTTTAACAATATCAAGGGGTTTCCTGATATTTAAAGCTTCATCAAAAAAAGCAACTCCGGCCTCTTTTGCCAACACCTGAAGCTGCTGTATAGCTGCCGGTCTATAAACATCAGTTGATACAAGTAAAAAACGAAAATCTTTTTTAAATTTTAATGCAATCTTTGCGGCAGTTGTAGTTTTACCTGACCCTTGCAGACCGCATAACAATATATTAAGTCTGCTCTTTCTAAAATCTAAATCAACACTGCCTTCTCCCCCCATAGTTTCAACCAGCTGGTCATGAACAATTTTAATAAACTGCTGCGCAGGAGTAATAGACTTTAATACTTTCTCACCAAGAGCTATTTTTTCAACCCTTGAAATAAAGGATTTAACCACCTTGAAATTTACATCAGCTTCCAATAGAGCGAGCTTTACCTGGCGTATTCCATCCTGGATATTCTCTTCTGATAATTTGCCCTTTTTACCCATAAGGGTAAAAACATCTGCAAGTCTCTTGGTTAACTGATCAAACATTTTTTCCACCTGAAGGTATCTTATCGATACCAAAATCCTATCTTAGTTGTTTTATCAAGGCTGTTTTTGCTATACAGCCTTTTGATACAGCTTCGCCATAAAGTTAACTATAAATCCTCTTTTGGTCAATTGAAGGATAAAACTCTTTTTACCGGCAGTTTGTTCTGTCAACGTAAGATTGTCAGCGGTAATCTATAAAATTTCTTTTAAGGAAAGAGGCCTGTTTTTCGGCACGTTTTCGATGCTTTTTTAATTGAGAAACAATACGTGAAGACATTTGACTTTTTAATAAAATATCGGCTGAAAGTTTTAGAAATTTTTTATAATATGAATAAGCCTTATCAATGTCCCGGACACCCTGATAACTGTCAAAAAATCTGGCAGCATAAAAAAGAGCAAACACATAACTTATGTCTTTACTTTTATAACTTTTTAAGAATTCAAACTGCTTCCTTGCCATTTTGAATCTCTTGTTCTTGGCATAATAAAGAGCAAGTCCCGTTCTTGCCTGTATATCAATATCAGGATAGCTAAGCCCTGTTAAAGCACTTAAAAAGGAATTGAGAGTATTGTCATCCATATTTATAGCCAAATAGGAATACCCCATCCATAGATACGCGAGAAATTTTATCCTTTGATCGCTGGTCTTTAACGCTTGTTTCAGGAGGGCAACTGATGAGGTGTATAGTTTATTTTCATATTTTGATCTTGCTTCGTAAAGATAAGACTCCCCGTCATAACTGCTTGCCTTGTGTTTTTTTCTGAATAGTCTTAGAGCTCTTGCCGCATCTGTATAATAACCCATATCAAAGAGCTTAATCGCAAAATTTAAATCACGTCTGACAGATAGTTCTTTCTTCTTTTTTGTATCTAATTGATTGTCTTTACTATCAATTGATTTCTTTTTTGTTTTTTTATCGTCTTTTTTATTTTCATTAACTTTTATAAAATAATATACCCGCTTTTTAACCATTCTTTTACTTATTAAAACAGCCTCAAATCTGGCAAGCCCTTTTTTAACCATCTGTAGAATTATTTCAAACCTTTTATTTGTTCTATTTTGTTCTATTACTTTTATCATATCCTTGTCTACAACTCTGGTTTCCCATTTTTCAGAGGGTCCCTCTTTAAGGGTGATTGTTAATTTTTCTCCCAGGTTCATAACTATATTTTTTCTCTCATAATTGGAAAACAAGATAGAATTAATGAACAAAACATTTAGAATTATAATATATGCTAATTTTTTATTTTTATTAATCATAACTTTTTTTATTATAACTCCTTTTCTTTTTAGGTTTAAAAATACTTTGGGTTTCCATCCTGAAAGAAGAATTATCAATATTGCCGCTTCGATGTATATTTTTTTTATGACCGGTTGTATTGATTGTTTTTTTAAGATCAGATTCTTTTAGAACATAAGATTTTTTTAAAATATTGTAGCTGTTTTTACCGGATTTTTTCATAAAAAATCTCTCTAGAACCATGAATTTTTGTGCTTTTTCATACAAAAGTCCAAGATTATTATCCGTTACAATTCTTTTTATTTTTTTTACAGTGACCTGAATTTTATTTTTTTTGATTTTATATTTTTTACCGGAACTCAACATCATTATAAATATTAT
Organism: Spirochaetota bacterium; assembly: GCA_023135745.1. Taxonomy (GTDB): domain Bacteria; phylum Spirochaetota; class JAGLSM01; order JAGLSM01; family JAGLSM01; genus JAGLSM01. The sequence continues at coordinate 6,234 of JAGLSM010000014.1, forward strand.
TATTAAACCTGCGCCGGTTATAATCAGCAGATGTAATTTTATTTTTTTTGCTTCTTCAATAAAATCTTGTATTCTCATTTACTTCAACTTGTATTTTTTCTTTTGATTTTCTATCTCATTTATATCAATTGAAATTGCAGTAGAAACACCGTCTTCTTCCATAGATATTCCATATATTGCATCGGCTGACTTTAAAGTATTTATATTATGAGAAATCATTAAAAACTGTGTAGTATCCTTGAATTCATCAATCAGCTTTCTAAAGCGGCCGATGTTTGGACCATCAAGAGCCGCGTCAATCTCATCAAGCAGACAAAAGGGACTGGGTTTGACCATGAAAATAGAAAATAGAAGTGCAATTGCTGTCATTGCTGATTCACCGCCTGAAAGCGAATCAACAGTTTGAAGAGATTTAGCCGGCGGCTGAACAAGAATATCTATACCTGATTCAAGCAGGTTTTCGGGATCTGTGAGATTTAATTCAGCACGTCCCCCGTCAAACAGCCTTCTAAAAATTTTGTGGAAATTAACCTTAATCCTGTTGAAGGTATCATGAAACACCTCCTCAGAATTCTTGTTTATTTCCTTTATGATTGTTATTAAATTCTTTTTTGATTTTTCTATATCAGATATCTGTTCATTAAGAAGCTTATACCTTTCTTCCAGCTCCTTATATTCGTCAACCGCCAGTAGATTAATCTGACCCAGGCCTTTAATTTCTTCATTTACTTTTTTTAGATCGGTTCTTAATTCAGCATTATCAAATTTCTTATCAGTAATGTTTTCTTCATGCTTTTTTAAATCAATACTGTAGTTTTCATAAAAGTTATCGTAAATGTTTTTTATCTCAACTTCCAAAGTTGTTACAACCCTGGAATTATCGTCAATTTTATCGTGAACACTCTCAAGTGAGTCTTTAAGCTGTCTCGCGCTTTTCTCATTATTGGATGAGGTTGAAGTTATTGAAGAAAGATCCTTATTTATTTTTGTAAGATCTTCTTTCAGCTTATTTTGTCTGAAAAGCTTAATTTCGTGCTCTTTATTTGCGTTTTTAATATCAGACTGTATTGCTTCTATATTCTTTTTTGCCTCTACAATATCCCGCTTAAGAAACGCAACCTGGTTATGTATATCCTTTTTGAATCTTTCCTGTGTTTCAATACTGTCTTCCAGTGATTTCTGTTTTTCCCTTAACAGGAGAACACTCGTCTGGGTCTCATGCATCATCTGTTTTATTGTATCAGTCTTATGCTTCTGGTTTTCAATATCTGTCTCCAGAAACAAAATTCTTTCTCTGTGAGAAATTTCTTCTTTGTTAAGCATGTCAATCATTTTGTCAAGATCTTCCTTCTGCGCGTGTATACCTTCACGTGCAAAAATAATCTCATCAAAACCTGCTATCAGATTATCCAGCTTTTTAAATTTTTCCTGAAGTTCTTCAGCGCTTGCAAGTCTCTTTTCAAGACCATCTTTAAAACCCTGTAAAGCAGCCTTGATTTTTTCAGGATCTGAATTATCCAGGAAATCCAGCTGCAGCAGATCTCCAATCATGTCTTTTCTATTTGCAAGGAACAATATAAGTTCATCCATTGAACTTGAAATAGAGGTTTTAAGATCCTGCTTCACTTCAATAGAACCTTTTAATTCGGCTTTTCTCTTGTCTATTGCTTCAACAAGCCTGTTAATCACCTGTTCAAGATCCGTCCGCTTTGTTACCAGGACATTATGTATATCTGATATTTTCGTCTGATGAGTTTTTATATTTTTAGCATCATCGGAAAGTATCTTTGAAATTGATTCAATATCCTTTTCATATTTTTCAAGGTTGTCCCGTAATTCAGACACCATTTTATCATGATTTATCTTCTCTTCGTTCATTTCCTTTACACGTGATTCTATATTAGCTATTTTCACATTATTCTGATTTAGAGAATTCTCCCAGGATGATATTGACACAAGAAGATTCTGTTTATTATCTTCAAGCATTGCCGTTCTCTGTTTAATTGAGGCAACATGACCTTCATTCTGAATAATATCAGTCTGCATACCATTCTGTGTCTTCTGCAGATCCCTGCTCTGCTGTATTGAATCATCAATTTCTTTTTCAATATTCTGCAGTTTTTCAAGAATTTTTATTTTTTTGTCGTTTATTATTTTTTGATTTTCTGTTTTGTCTGAAAATTTCTTTTTAAGATCAAATAATTTAATTAAATGAATATCAACTTCAAGAGAAGTCTTTTTATCTATAAGTTCTCTATATTTTTCAGCTCTTTCTGCCTGTTTTTTCTTTGAATTATACTGCCGCTCTACCTCAATAAGGGTCGGCCTTACCTGCTTGAGGTTTGCCTCTGCCTTTTCAAGATCACGTTCGGTCTCTTTTCTTCTGTTCCGGTATTTGAGGATACCTGCCGCCTCTTCAAAGATTTCCCTTCTTTCTACCGGTTTTTTTCGTAAAAGTCTGTCAATCTCACCCTGTCTCATTATTGAATACGCGCTTTTACCAATACCTGTATCTATAAACAGGTTATTAATATCCTTGAGTGTACATTTGCTTTTATTAATATAATATTCGCTTATTCCGTCTTTTGATACTCTTCGAGTTAGATTCACTTCCGAAAAATCAATCGGTAAAAGATTTTCCGTATTAATCATAGTCAGGGAAACTTCGGCAAGTCCCAAGGGTTTAAGATTCGGAGAACCGTGAAAAATAAGCTGATCAGCAGTTTTTACTCTTAAATCGCTCATTTTTGTTTCACCAAGGACCCAGTTGAGAGATTCTATTAAATTGGTTTTACCTGCCCCGTTAGGACCAACTATCGCAGTAATCCCTTTTTGAAAATCAATTTCTATTTTTTTACCAAATGTTTTAAAACCGTAAACTTTGAAATCTTTTAGAAACAAATTATCGTCCTGAGTGTATTTGGTGAATTATAAATAAGGCTGAATTCTAAGCATAAAAGTACTTTAAAATGAACTTTTTTACAAGGAATATTGACCGGGATTTACAGGATTTTAAGAGCAGGTTTGAAACCTGCCCTTACGGGGATTGGGTTAGTCGGGGCGTATTGCGATACGCCCTTACTTAGGGACGGAGGTTGAGGGGGTTTAGGGGGATTTGGGAGGATTATGTGGGGTCGGAGGTGATTGAGAGGATGATAGCGATTTGTGTGCTTATTGGGGTCGGAGGTTGAAGAGTTTGAGAGGGATTTGGGAGATTATGTGGGAGTGAGGATGGGATGGGAACGCGGATTTGGGGGGATGAGGCGGATTTTCACGGGTTTTTTTTGACACAGATTTGAATGTTTAGATTTGAAGTTCATTTAACCGTTTTTTCTTGTTTAGTATTTTAGATTCTTCTGAGGATTTACAGGATTATTGTATAAGGGAAAAGCTCGAATAGAGGGCTTCTTTATTTAAATCATATTGAGTTCGAGTTTGTGTTTTATCTTTTCCCAACCCGGGATTATAGAGTCGAGTAGTTTAAAGAATTCGGGACTGTGATCCTGATACTTCAAGTGACATATTTCGTGGGTTACTACATAGTCAACGCACTCTTTAGGAGCTTTGACCAGATTGGTATTGAGGGTCATCGTACCTTTGTTAGATAGGCTTCCCCATCTTTTTTGCATTCGTTTTATAGAAATTGTCGGCTTAGTAAATCCAAACTTTTTAAATTTTGACCAGCATCGATTGAGACTTTCATTGAATTGAATATTAGCTTTCTCTAAATACCATTTACTTAAAAGTCTTTTTGTTATTTCAGGAGCAGGCTCTTCACGGCAGGTGATTTGAAAGAATCCCTGTAACAACTTAATACTGTTGTTATCTCCACGGGATATTTTTAATCTATAATGTTTACCAAGATACAAATGAGTTTCTCCATTTATGTAGCAGCGATCAGGCGTCTTTGGAGTAAACTGGTTAAAGTATTTTAGTTGTCTGAGAATCCATCGTGCTCTTTTATTTATCTTCTTTTCAATTAGTGAAATATCTGAATTTATTGGGGCTTTGACAATTACAGTATTGTCAGGGTGGACTGCAATTTCCAGAGTCTTTCTTTCTATATAGAAGAGACTGTAATCAATCGTCTTTTGTCCATAAATCACTGACCGACTATCACCATTCTGTGCTGTCCTCATTTATAACTCCTGTGCTTTGCCACCTGCAGGACTCTTTCTATTATTTCATCCATTTGACCTAAAGACAGTTCAATCCCTTTTTCTGTTTTCAACTCATCATACAGGTAATCATCAATTTCATTCACTGTTTGTTTTTGAGCGTCTTCATCATCCCAGAATTGAACCTTCTTATGCTTTTCAAGAATAGCATGAATGGCAATTGCAGTATCTGCCGCTATAACTTCAAGGGCTGCTTCATTCAAGTCATGCTGTTCAAGGAATGCTTTCAACACACCATAATATACCATGGCATCTTCATTACTAGACAGTTGAACCGGGACATCATCATGCACCTTCCCCACTACTTTATTTCTGATGTCTACAACTTTATCCAGATAATTCAGATCTGAAATACGTTTGGCTCTGAAGTCTTCGATAGCTCTCTGAATGAGCTTGGAGAATTTTTCATAAAAAGCCGGATCTTCCTCCATTTTTTCCGTAATTACTCTTTTAGTAGCGTGAGCAATGGTGTCGGCCTTTGATGCTGTAGTTCTTTTCTTTTGATAGACTCCCTGCTCTTCCTTAACCATCATAAAAGATTTATTATCAAAAATATTGACCGGTTCATTAAGCTGAATGACTTCGTCAGCCTGTATATGAGTATCTAACAGTTTTTTAATTTTCGGTTCATAATCTTTATAATCAATCGCTTCAGCATAACGCAATTTAATAGACACCTTCAATGATTGAAATTTTCTTAAATCATTTTTGTACCTTGATAATGTTTTTTCATCTATACCGGATAAAAATTTTTCAGATGAAAGCGCAATAGCAAGGATTTTACTAAATGCGGAAAGACGACTATAGAATTCATCTCTGAGCTCTTCATCTGCCAGCAACACCTCGTACTCCTCTTCATCATAGGAGTGCTTCACTGATTTAAAAAGATCCCACAGGTCTGAATAGGTCTGCGGTAATTTTTCAATTATACTGTTTATAGAAGTAAGTGTGCCTGCAAGGTCTGACTCATCAAACCCTTCAAATGCGCTGTACATTGTCAGAGCTTTATCCAGCTCGCCAAGCACACTCGCGTAATCAATAATAAAACCGAAGTCTTTCCCTTCATAAAGCCGGTTAACCCGCGCTATGGCTTGCAGTAAGGTGTGTTCTCGTAAAATACGGCATAAATAAAGAACTGCATTTCTAGGAGCGTCAAATCCTGTTAACAGTTTACTTACAACAATCAGTATCTCCGGCTCGCTGCCATGTTTGAACTGGTTGATAAGCTGCTTCGTGTATTCCTCTTCGCTGCCATATCGTTTCATCATCTTCTGCCAGAATTTTACAACCTCATCGGTAGTTTCGTCATCAGTCTCATCATAACCTTCCCGCACATCCGGAGGAGAGATAACAACCTCTGAAGAGACGATGTCAATTTCTTTAAGGTATGCGTTATATTTGATGGCGGAAGCTTTATTTGGCGCGACAAGCTGTGCCTTGAATCCGGTTCCTTGCCAGTTAGCACGATAATGTTCACTGATATCAAAGGCACTCATGTAAATAACCTGATCGGTTTTTTCCAGCATCTCAGCCCGAGCGTATTTTCGTTTTAGGTCGGCTTTTTGTTCCTTTGTAAGCCCCTGAGTATGCCGCTCAAACCACAAATCAACCGCTGCCCGGTTTTGGCTCATTTCAACATGCCGTCCTTCATAGAGAAGAGGAACAACCGCACCATCTTCTACCGCCTGTGTAATTGAATAGTGAGGCTCAACCAATGTCCCAAATTTTGTAAAATTATTTTTTTCCTTTTTAAGCAGTGGAGTACCCGTGAATCCCAGATAACAGGCATTGGGAAACATTTGTCTCATACGGGCGGAAAAGGAACCAAACTGAGTTCGATGACTTTCATCCACTAATATGAAAATATCCGGGGATTCATCCCTGTATTTCTTTACAGCATATGCCTTGTCAAATTTATGGATCAGTGTAGTAATGATACCTGACTGTTTCTCAACGACCAAATCCAGGAGGTTACGCCCGGAGGTAGCGCGATTGGCCTCAAGACCACAGGCCGCAAATGTATTGCCGAGCTGCTTGTCCAGATCATCACGGTCTGTAACCAGCACAATACGCGGATTTACTATTTTGGTATCCAGGGCAAGGTTTCGTGCCAGCATTACCATTGTCAGGGATTTCCCCGACCCTTGTGTATGCCAGATAACGCCTCCCTTGCGGGAACCGGTATTATCGAAGTGCTGAACACGATTAAGGGTTGACTTGATAACAAAGTATTGCTGATAGCGGGCAATTTTTTTGATCCCCCCGTCAAAAACAGTAAACTTCCAGGCCAGTTCCAGTAATCTTTCCGGGCGGCATAATGAATAAAGCGATTTATCCTGTTCAGTAACAAGCCGCTTTTTTTGAGCCACTAATTCACACGAATTTTCACTAATGCTTTTTAAGGTATATTTATCAAAACTTTGCAGATCAATTTTTATTCCTGTTGATTCATCAACCAGGTTTTTAAGTTTTTCATATTCGAGTTCATTAGTGTCAATTCGTGGTTCCTTCCATAAACCCCAAAATTTTACTGCCGATCCTGTGGTTGCATACATGGCACTATTTTTATTAATCGCCAGAACTATTTGTGTATAGATGAACAGCTTGGGAATATGCTCATCATTCTGGTTTCTGATGGACTGCGAAACAGCTTGTTCAACTTCCACTTGGGGAGCCTTGCATTCTATTACACAGAAAGGGATACCATTAACGAAGAGTA
>JAGLSM010000140.1 GCA_023135745.1 Spirochaetota bacterium
TGGATCCGGTCTCTTTTTCAAATTTTTTAGTATCCAGAGTTTCCGGAGAAGTAAAAAGAAGCTCATAGTCTTCTCCGCCATTCATAGCGTAATCAATTCCACACTCTACATCAGGATGCGGAATTAATGCTGTGTCTATAACCAATCTCACTCCGCTTTCACTGGAAATATGATTTAGTTCAGTAGATAAACCATCGCTTACATCTGTACATGAACAAATCTTTATAGATTTTTTTTTAATATATCTGGATTGTAAAATTGGAGGTTCAGGTTTCAGATGCTTCTCTACTGCGCCTTTGTAGGCAGTATAATTACCTTTTAAAATATCAAGACCAAGAGCGGACAATCCCGGTACGCCTGTTACATAGATATAGTCTCCGGAAGCAGCACCGCTTCTTGTCCAGAATTCCTTTGAACTCTTAACTTCACCTACAGCGGAAACAGCAACACAGATATTAGCAGCCTTACTGAAATCTCCTCCGGCAAAACTGACATCCCATTTTGCAAGACATTCTGTAAACCCCTTGTAAAAAAGCCTGATTTCGTCTTCGCTTATACCCTCATTAACGGCAAGCCCCAGCATAACATATGAAGGATCAGCACCGCATGCGGCAAGATCACTCAGATTAACAGCTACAGATTTATAACCCACATCCTCAAGACTTGAGAATTTTCTCTTAAAATGTATATCCTCAATTAAAAGATCAAGAACAGATACCTGGTTATGGCTCTCTAAATTCAGTAGTGCTCCATCTTCAGCAAACCATCTTTTTACCCTTTTGTCCCTCTCGGGAAAGAACTGTTTGAAAACACCAAGAAGCTGATTTTCCGTCATAGACTAATTATACCCATACATAATAAAATTACAAGTATCTATTCTTTAAAAAGTTCATTCATTTTTTATTCATCTTGACCTCTAAGAGGTATCTGTTTAGTTTTTTTATATTATTTTTAAGGACTTCTTAATTAAATGAAAATCAAAAAACACCTCCCTTTTATTATTCTCCCGCTGGTTATTCTGATTGACCAGGTCTCAAAAATTCTGATTAGGTATAACTTTGGCCCCGGAGGCGAATATCAGGGACAACACATTAATCTGCTGGGCAATTTTTTCTGGCTTAATTTTCATGAAAATAAAGGCGTAGCATTCGGCCTGTTTTCTAAACTTCCAACAAGTATTACAATTCCAATATTTGTCGTTATTAGCCTTCTAGCAATTGGTGTAATAATAAAATTTTACAAAGAATTGCCAAAGGATAAACTGCTTCCAAAGATTTCACTAATGATGATTCTAGGCGGAGCCGTCGGCAATCTGATCGATAGAATTTTCCTTGGAAAAGTAACAGATTTTCTTGACCTTGCAGTCTATAAAAACGGACTTTACAAAAATATCTGGCCGATATTTAATATGGCAGATTCATTTATTGTAGTAGGCGTATCTATTCTTGTTATTATAATGATTTTTGAAAAAAAGGATAGTAAATCAACAGAAGCTGCCAAAGAGACCGAAATTGAAAAACCAACTGATAATAACAACATTATAGATCAAGCATAGGAGTACTCTTTGTTTCCGCAGATTATCAATTTTACCTTTCCTACTCTTTTTCCGTTATTAGTTGCTCTGTCCCTTACCTTTCATTTAATCGCGTATTATAAAAAAAAGCGTATCCTGAAAAGCGATACCGAGATTAATGAAAAAGTAATCATTAATCTCAACAGTTTAAAAAGCCTTGGAAATACTTTTCTTATTCTTTCTGCTACAGCATTTGTTGCTTTTAACATGCTTCATTTTAAAAACCTTCCGCTTAGATCCTACGGGGTTTTTCTGGCTTTAGCCTTTCTTACCGGAATATTTTTTGCTCAGAGGCGCGGACCAAGGGAAGGAATTTCTGAAAAACATATCGCGGATATTTCACTTGCTATAATAATTTCCGCATTAATCGGATCCAGAGTATTCTTCCTTATCTTTGAACAACCTCCATCATCATTACTTGAGATATTCAAGGCTTGGCAGGGCGGACTCGTAATTTACGGAGGCATTATTTTCGCGGCTGTTACATCCTTAATAATCATAAGGAAAAAAAAGATAGGAATCGGCAAGGTTTTTGACGTATTTTCTCCGTCTATTGCCTTTGGGATTTTCATAGGAAGACTCGGCTGCTTCTCTGCCGGATGTTGTTACGGAACTGCAACGAATTTTTTTCTCGGTATGAAATTCCCGATTAACGCTCCGGTTTATGAAAAACTCAATAGTATTATAAACTACAAAGATAAATATCAAAAAGCATTTGATGCACTGCCAGCTAACCTTATAGCGGATTTAAAAAACGGTCTGGCAGTACACGTTCATCCTTCACAGCTTTACTCATCCTTAAACGGACTCATCCTGTTTTTTCTATTAACCCTTATGTACAAAAAAAAGAAGTTCGACGGTGAGGTTTTCCTCTGGCTGGTCAGTTACTATTCAATCAGCAGATTTCTTATTGAACTGACACGAATTGATACTCCGTCAAATCTAATATTCGGACATTTTACAGCAGCCCAAGGTACGGGTATTATACTTCTGCCTGTGGCTCTTGCGGTTATTCTGTATAAAAGGCTGCGGAAAATATAGAAACATTAGGGCGTATTGCAATACGCCCCGACATCAATGACCTCCACTTGGATAATTGTGTGGAGTGAGAATAGGATAGAACGCGGATTTGACTCCTTATCCTTTCACCCAATTTTCTACATGCAAATTGTTCACTCGCATAAATTCTTTTTCATTATTCGTAATTATAGTCAAATTCTTCGATCTGGCATGCGCAGCAATTAACATATCCAACGGACCAATCATTTGCCCTTTTCTTTCTAATTCGGCTCTAATTTCACCATAGGTTTGAGTAACACCTAAATCATAATCTAAAATTTGAAAGGGTATTAAAAATTCAATTAAAGCTATTTTATTTTTCTCCGGATAATTACTTTTTTGTATTCCATATTCCAATTCAGAAATGCTTATAGTTGATATGCATAATTCTTCAATTTTAAATTGTTTTATTTTTTCAATTAATTTTTCAGGTCTTTTTTTAATCAAATATATGCAGATATTGGTATCTAATAAATATTTCATTAAAACATTTCTCTATTTTCTATTTCACCCTGTACTCTATCTTTAGATAAAAAATCATCACTAAATTTATTTAAACTGCTGACAAATATTCTCCAAACATCATTTTTTGGTATAAGCATAACAATTCCATCAATTTTTTTAATATATACATCTTTCCCTTCAAATCTATAGGTTTTAGGTAATCTTACCGCTTGACTTTGTCCATTTTTAAATAGTTTAGCTGTTTCCATACGCGCCTCCTTAGTATATACTCTAGTATAGACTAAAATCAGGAGTATGTCAAATATATATTCTACAATTATTTAGATTTTTAATTTTAGAATTTAAAACTATTTCCTGTATTCTGAAACAAAATCATAAACAGGTTCAATATTCGTTAAGTGCAGATTGCTGCGGTAAGGTTCCTCAATTTTCATCGAGTGCCTCGAAGGACCGTCTATGTGAATATGAAGTGCACCAATGGGGCCGTACCAGACACGTCCCGTCCGTAAGACATAGCTGAAGAATTTTCTACCTTTGTAATTAGTGTATGGAACTGTATAGGTAATGGTCAGCATTGGGCAGGTCTTCAGGTTATTTTTACTGAAATTAATCTGAAATGAATAGAGTTGTTTTGTGTATATGTGCGGAACCATTTTGCCCTGCCATTCAACTTTGAAGGATGATAGAGTTGGATGAAGCAGCCGTAGTTTGCTATCGGCACAATGTATCGGAAAATCCTTTCCCGGGAAAAAGAGAGTCAAGTATCGCATCGGCCTTCTTATGCGGAGTTGAAAACGCATCTTTACAGAAACTTGCTTCTTATAATATGTCAGATACAGGTCTTCTCTAACAAGTTCAGCCGGTGAAAGTAATTCTGCCATACGTTGTTTGTATATTTGTTTGAGATCCTGACAGGATGCCGTCAGGAGTAAAATAAGAAAAATTACTATTCTTCTATTTGTTGGTATTTGCACTTTGATTTGTTCTCATATAAGGCTTACGTCTGTTTATTTTATTCCAGGCTTCAAAGAGATTTGAAAATTTGAAATAGATGCCGATTTCATTTATTACTTCACAGTTGCCGTCAAGCCAAACCCAGGATGGACGGTAAAATAAGCTGATATAACCGGCTTTTGGAATGGGAATCGGCAGGCTGTAATAAGCACTCAGACCAAACCCGGAACCGCCATTCACCAGAAAATGATAACTAATGCCAATTCCCAGCGGCATAGGTAAAGCCGCGGTGGCTTCCGCATACAAGCTGATCAGTCCGTTATTACCGCGGAAATCATTGCCGTCATCTTTGCTGAAGATATACCTCATCCCGCCGGAAAGAGAAAAGAAATACCAGGTTTTAGTTGCTTCAAAACTAAGCGTAGGGCCTTTTAAATTTTCAGAAAAAGAGTAGCTCAAGGATGGACCAAGGGCATAAAAACTTTCCGGAACCTTAAAAAAAGCGTCAGCGCTCAAACGAATGTTGACAAGTGAGGAAAGAATCAAAATCAAACATATTTTCTTCAATATTTTTTTCATGAAAAACCTCTTGCTTTATTTATTAATACTATACTGTTTAATAATATCTTTGTTCAAGAAATTATTTAATTTTTTTTAATAACCGGAGGCTCAATCCCTTGTTATTAAAATATAAAATACATCTAACATAAAACATTCCTGCCTGTTATATTTCTGTAACAGATAATGCATAACCTACTTTATGTCTATTTTATACTCACAGAAAGATTTATAAATGCAGCAGGAAAACACACATACCTTCACAGTAGAGGATAATGAATCAAACATCAGAGCGGATATTGCTATATCCAGACATTTTAGTGAAATTCTAAACAGGTCAACGCTGAAAAAAGACCTTCAGTGGTTAAAGATTAATGATGTCTTATCCAAAATATCTACCGTTGTAAAATCCGGGGATGACCTGGTATTTTCAATTCTTAAAGCCCCTGCTTTTGAGAAAGTTGAACCTGAGGATATACCTCTTGATATAATATATGAAGATGAATCAATCCTGGTTATAAACAAACCTATCGGTATGACAGTTCATCCTGCCGCGGGACATTTTTCCGGCACATTGGTTAACGCTCTTTTATATCATTGCTCTAATCTTCCTCAACTCGATGAATTACGCCCCGGAATTGTGCATCGTTTAGATAAGGATACTTCAGGTCTGATGGTCTGTGTAAAGACACAAAAGGCCCTGACGGTACTGTCAAATGACTTTAAAGACAGAAAAATAATAAAGAAATATCAGGCAATCGTAAAGGGCCGTCTTTCATCAAGAGCAGGTCTTATCGAAACGCCTATCGGCCGTATGCCTTCAAATAGAAAAAAATTCACTGTAACAGAGAATGGAAAACCATCAAAGACCGGATATAAAGTACTTAAGGAATATTATGATTATTCTCTGCTTGAAATTGACCTTTATACCGGTAGAACCCACCAGATAAGGGTGCATCTTTCTTCAATAAACCATCCGGTAGCAGGAGATCCCATTTACTCCAGAAGGAATCCTATGACCGATAAACTATGCCTTGCCTCTGTTTTTCTTTCATTTAAACACCCGGAAAGCGGTAAAGAAATGGAATTTAGTTTACCTTTACCCACTCATATGAATAACCTTCTTGAAAAATTAAACTCGACTTTTCTTTAATATCATTTTAGCTTTCTTTGATAATTAAGTTTAAGAGGTGAAACAATGAACATACTGCCATTCCTAATTATAGCCGTTATTCCGGTTACTGCCTCTCTGCTGATAATAATGTTTA
>JAGLSM010000141.1 GCA_023135745.1 Spirochaetota bacterium
GCCGGCAAGTCTGGGTAAAAAAGTTTTGGAAAAAGAGCATAAAATTTATCCATATATTATGAAACTTTTAGCCGACAATAAGATAGAATATGAAAATTGGAAGATGATCGTAGTTTGAGGGGGTTCTATGGAATTTACTGTTGAAACAAAGGATGATATAAGTATCTTTCGCCTGAGTGGGGATTTTACCTTTAACACTAAGGAACCGCTGAGAATTAAGATATTTGAAGCTTTAGAGGAAGGCAGATATAAATTTATTTTTAATTTCAAGGATCTTACCTTTCTGGATTCATCTGCGCTTGGGCTTTTGATAAAAAGTGCTAAAAGCGCTTATACTAAAGGACTTCATGTCAAAATTACAAATACAAACGATAGAATACACCAGCTTATTGAGCAGGCAAAACTCAGTATGCTTTTAGACCTTGTTCCTACTGAACAGGCTGCGATTAAAGAATTTAATGCAAAACAGTAAACTAAAAAATGCTTGTTTTTTATAAATAATCGTGTGAATATGTGAAAATAAAAATGAAAAAAAATAATAACATAATTAATAAAGAAAAAGAAATTACACGAGGTATAGTTGTTTCTCATGGTGTGTCTATGGGGAAGGCATTAGTCCTTACCTCTGACATACCCTATGTCCCCAAGTATTCCATCATGAGGAGCCAGATTGCGCATGAGCTGGACCGGCTTGAGGAAGCAATTCAAAAAACAAAACAGGATATAAGAACTATAAAAAAGAAGGCAGAGTCTGAAATAATAAGTGCTAATCTCAATTATTTTGATGCTCACCTTCTAATGCTTGATGATCCGGTGCTGCAGACACAAATTAAAACCGATATACATAACTCTCTTCTAAATATCGAAGCAATTGTTGATAATGCTTTGAATGCTATAGCTAAGAAAATGAGTTCAATGGATAATGAGTATTTCAAGGAGAGGGTTGCTGACGTACGGGATATTCAAAAGAGGGTATTGTTCCATTTATTGGGTAAGAAACAGATAGATATACAGTCACTGGCAGAGGATGTAATAATAGTATCTCATGATTTGACTGTATCACAGACCGCAAACATGGACAGGCGGCATGTTAAGGGGTTTATCACAGAGGTAGGCGGTAAGACATCGCATACGGCAATATTCGCAAGAGCCCTTGAGCTGCCTGCGATAGTAGGAATCAGTGATATCAGAAGTGAATTCAAGGATGGCGATTATATTATCATTGACGCCAACCATGGTAAGATTATTGCAAATCCAACTGTCAAAAATATAAAACTGTACGAAACAGCAAAACATGTCTATGAACGTTTTATAAAAAAACTGTCATTTCTCAACCAGCTTCCGGCTGAATCTACGGACCATCATAAAATTAATTTAAATGCCAATATTGAGATACTGGATGAGATAGATTCAACAAAAACGCATGGCGCGGAAGGAATAGGCCTTTTCCGTTCTGAATTTATTTTTCTTGAAAGCATAGATCTTCCGTCTGAAGAAAGACAGTTTGAAGTATATAAAGAAGTATTGACCCGGATGAATAACATGCCTGTTGTTATAAGAACCATTGACCTTGGCGGTGATAAACTGACAAAGGAACATGAAGCCTATCAGGAGTCTAATCCATTTTTAGGATGGAGATCAATAAGGTATTGCTTAAGTAAACCGGAAATATTTAGAACACAGCTACGGGCATTATTGCGAGCTTCAGTATATGGAAAACTGGAGATTATGTTTCCAATGATTTCCGGAGTAGATGAGCTTTTAATGGTCAAAGAATTTGTTGAGATGGTAAAAAATGATCTAAGAAAAGAAAAGATAGAATTTAACAATGATATAAAAATGGGTATTATGATAGAAGTTCCATCAGCAGCTCTTTCAGCTGATGCGCTTGCGCCTCATGTCGATTTTTTCAGTATAGGAACAAATGACCTTATTCAATATACACTGGCTGTCGACAGAGGAAATGAGAAAGTTTCATACCTCTACAATTCTCTGCATCCGGCGGTATTACGTCTAATTAAAATGACAATATCCGCTGGAGAATCGCACAACATTCCGGTCGAAATGTGCGGAGAAATGGCAGGTAATCCGATTAATTCTGTATTACTCATAGGACTGGGATTAAAGGAACTTAGTATGAGTTCTGTATTCATCCCGGAGGTCAAAAAAGTTATACGTTCAAGTTCATATATAGAAGCAAAAAAACTTGCTGATGAAATACTAGCTCTTGGAAATGTCGATAAGATTGAGAAACATCTCATGACTTTTATGAGAACACATTTTCCATACTTAATCGATAAGATAATGAGTTAATAATGAATTAGTCCCGATGTAATCGGGACTAATTTATTATGGTGAAATTCATTCTGTATTTTGACTTACGAGGACGTTGCACAACCTAATTTTTTGAAAAACACAAACTCGCATTGAATTAATTACCAAAAGATGCGTTTTTGCAGATGTGAATTTGTTTGATAATCATTGTTTTTTTGCTCAGACAGTGTATTTTTTCAAAAAATTAAGTTGTGCAACTGGTTTATACTTATGTCCCACTTATTATAGGATCGAGTAAGATTCATTTGATAAAACAGAATATATTACATTCTTTTCAAAAAAATAGCATTGTACAACTGATACATAAAGAAAGTGCATGATTAAAAAAATAAAATTTTGCAATCTCGATAAAGTGAATCGGGATAAAACTCTAATCTCTCATTTCTTTTAAAAATAGCATTGTGAAACTGATAAATAAAGCAAGTCTAGAACAATTTTAGTAAAAACCAAACGGTTAAAATGATTTACAGATTACTACAACACGGCATTTCTTGAGATTTTTCCGGGTAATATATGATGAAAGAAGTCTCGTAACATCCTTGTTATAGAGAATTATATCGGTACTATATTTTCCTTTGATTGATTTAGGGAAAATATATAAGAACCTCTTTCCGGCACGTTTTGGAAGACGCGGTGAGGTCAAACTCGATACAAATTGTATATGTCCCATACGAATATACCTTTCTTTATTTACAAAAGAAGGGTCATAAATCAGTCTCTTTTTTTCATCAAAAATTTTTGTAGAAAAAGATGGACGGAATTTAAAGTCTCTAAGGTCGATTACAAGGCCTGTATGATGGTAAGCAGCTAAAACATGTGTAGGAGGCTTTGGAAAAACCCGGCGGATTGGATATAGGTTTAAAATGAATGAAGTTAAATTATTATTTCCGGTTAGGGGGAGACTTATTTTAAAGATTTTTTTATTACGTTTATACGTGTGGGTTGGTATCTCAATCACAGGTTTGAAAAAATTTTGAATGAGTATACGGAAAATCGGCATAATAGTCATTAAACTTCTAAGGTCTGTTCCTGAATCGATATTAACGGTCATTAATATCTTATAAAGGTTTTCTCTGGCATTTTTTTTTGCTTTGAAAACTGCCAGTCTTTGTATTTTTGGTGAATCCGGAGTATTTGGGATGAATTTTGCGCTTCCTGATGAGTAGATTTTTCCGGAAGACCAGTTAATATATCCTGTTTTATATTTCTGAATTACTTCAGCTGAAGTATGTTTTGAATTAATAAAAATAAAAGCAAATATAATTAATATAATAAAGATAGAGGTTGAATATTTTTTTTCGCCGGCTTTAATATTTAACGATAATTTAGTCAATAGTTTTTCAGGAGCGTTCTATCCATATCAGCTCTTGTCCTTCTTTGATTGAGTCTTCATTTTTGCATAGTATTTTTATAACTTTACCGCTTATTTCGGCTTTTAATTCATTCATGCTTTTCATTGCTTCAACAATACAGACTGTTGTATCAGGAGAAACCGAATCACCTGCCTTTATAAAAACCGGATCATCCGGAGAAGGTGAAGTGTAGAATGAGCCGTTCAATGGTGATATTATCTTGTGGAATTTTGATGAATCTTCTTCAGGTTTGGCAGCCGGTGCTGCAGGTTTAGGTTTTGAAGATGTTTGATCTACAGGTGAATGAACAGAATTAACAATAGTTGAAGGCTGTGCTATGACATGCTGCACAGGAACATTTATTCCTGTCTTTTTAAAATGTATTTTTGTCCCTTTTTCTTCAACAACTAATTCTTCGAGATTGTTTTTTTCAAAAAAATTAGCATATCCTTCAATATCACTGCTGGAAATCTTGTAGATCTTTTCACCGGACATAGTCACTTCCTTAAATTTTCTTGTACTGAGCTTGTCGATGTACTTGTACATATAAAATATACGATTTTTTTTAAAACGTCACCTTTTTAATTACTGAAAAGCAGTTTTTAGCCCTTTAAAAACTTAGAGAGCCTTGATATTCCTTCTTCAATATTTCCAATAGATGTAGCATAAGATAACCTGATATGTTTATCATTGCCGAAGGCTATGCCCGGAACAGCGGCGACTTGTGCAGTTTCAAGAAGGTGTGCACAGAAGTCAAGGCTCCCTTCAATTGTTTTTCCGCTGATTTTAGTTCCATAAAAGGATGAAACATCGGGAAATACATAAAATGCGCCGCCTGGTTTACTGCAGTTTACGCCTTCAATATCGTTAAGAAGTTGAACAATCCTGTTTCTTCTATCCATAAATATTTTAAGGTTCTTTTCAAAAAGATCACTTTTATCACTTAGAGCAGTAATTGAAGCAGCCTGGCAGAATGTAGTAGGTCCTGAAGTTGAATGACTCTGCAGACGTATAGCAGCGCCTATTATTTCTTTTGGTCCGCCGGAATATCCTATACGCCAGCCTGTCATGGCGTGGCTCTTTGATAGTCCGTTAACTGTAACAGTCTGTTTAAAAATGTCGGAGTTTAGAGATCCAATTGATATGAACTCTGATCCGGGGTATGTTATTTTTTCATATATTTCATCTGAAATCACAATGAGTTTATTTTCTACGGCAAAGTCTGCGATTTCCTGGAGATTTTTTCTTGAATATACAGCTCCGGTCGGATTGGAAGGCGAGTTTATTAAAATCGCCTTTGTTTTTGGAGTCAGAGCTTTTTGAAGTTTATCTATATGTAAATAAAAGTTATCTGCTTGTTCAGTAGGTATAAGCACCGAAGAGGCGGAGGCAAGTTTAGCCATAGAAACGTACGAAACCCAGTAAGGTGAAGGAATTATTATTTCATCTCCCGGATTCAGTATTGCCTGAAATATATTAAAAAGCGACTGTTTGGCGCCTACATTTACCATTATCTGTTCAGTAGAATATTCAAGGTTGTTATCTTTTTTAAATTTTTCGCTTATAACTTCTCTGAGTTTAGGCATGCCTGCAACAGGAGTGTATTTTGTTTCCCCGGCATGCAGGGATTTAATCGCGGAATCAATAATAAAATCAGGGGTATTGAAATCAGGTTCTCCGCCGGCAAAATTTACAACATTTATTCCTGAGGCTTTCATCTTTTTGGCTTTTGCAGTAATGGCAAGTGTTGCGGATGGCGGAACAGCTTCTATGTGTTTTGAAACCTTGGGAATAAACTCAGTCATATAAATTTCTCCATTTTTAATTGATGATTAGAATATAATATTTGACTGTATAGTGTCAATAAAAAACAGGTATGAGCTTTTTGCGCGGTATGCGCAAAAAGCTCATATGGATAAAGTCGTTGCAGAAGCGTTGCACAACCTAATTTTTTGAAAAACACAAACTCGCATTAAATTAATAAGCAAAAGATGCGGTTTTGCAGGTGTGAATTTGTTCAATAATCAGTGTTTTTTTGCTCAGACAGTGTATTTTTTCAAAAAACTAGTGCCCACACCGCATAAATTTACATTTTTCCATATTTAAATTTTTTACGTGCATCTTTAGTTGTAAATTTCCAGTTGATTTTAAGTTTTCTCCGATTCACTTCTTTGTTCCACAATTT
>JAGLSM010000142.1 GCA_023135745.1 Spirochaetota bacterium
CTTGGGGCTTCACTGGTAGTTAGAGCAATTGCCCAGGGAAGAAATGCTGCCATTGGAATTGATAAGTTTCTTATGGGAGAATCAAATCTACCTGATACTACATTATTATAGGATAGAAAAATGGAATACAAAGCCAGCCATATTCTGGTAAAAGAAAAAGCGCTTGCCGAAAATGTTCTAAAAAAACTTAAAAGCGGAGCTAACTTCCGTGATTTGGCAAGGGAATTTTCAACCTGTCCCAGTAAAAACAAGGGCGGAGATCTAGGATGGTTTGGTCCAGGAAAAATGGTTAAACCTTTTGAAGATGCTGTAAAAAAATTATCTCATGGAAGTACATCCAGAGTAATCCGCACAAGTTTTGGATTTCATATAATAAAAAAGACAGGTCAAAGATAACATGAAGATTGCCCTGTCTCAAATCAATCCCATAATCGGAGATCTTGAAGGCAATCTGAAATTAATAACAAAAGCATATAAAGAAGCCGCCGCCCAAAAAGCTGATCTTGTAATTATGCCGGAATTGAGTCTAACAGGTTACCCTCCGAGAGACCTTCTTGACCGTAGCCATTTTATTAAACATTGTTCTGAAATAATTAATAAAACCGCGTCAATTACAAATGATACAGCATTGATATTCGGAGCGCCGATACTAAAAGACGGCAATAAACTATACAATTCCGCGATACTCGCGCATAAAGGAAAAGTAGTCTTCACACAGGATAAAATTCTCCTGCCGTCATATGATGTATTTGACGAAACAAGATACTTCACCCCCGGAGATAAACCAAAAATATTTGAGTTCAAGGGAGAAAAACTGGGAATAATGGTATGTGAAGACGCGTGGATGGTTCCCGGATTCAGCGAATCTGAAAAGTATCATATCGACCCTGTATCAATTCTCGCGAAACAGGGTGCAAGCATACTTATCAATATATCTGCATCTCCATTCCACGCAGATAAAGCTAAAAGCAGGAGAGCTGTAGTAACCTATCACTCAGCAAAACACTTTCTCCCTTTCGCGCTGGTTAATCAAGTCGGAGGTAATGATGAACTGGTATTTGACGGCGCCAGTTTTTTTCAATCTTCAAACGGCAAAGAAATACACGGAAAAGAATTTGAAGAAGAAACACTAATCATTGATACTAAAAATCCTCAGCCGGTTAAACTTCCATCCGGGACAATAATTGAATCTATTTATAAGGCGCTAATCCTGGGCATAAAAGACTACATCAGAAAATGCGGCTTTAAAAAAGCCGTTATTGGCTTATCAGGCGGTATAGATTCGGCACTTACAGCAGCCCTTGCCTGCGCTGCCATTGGTCCTGAGAATGTCACAGGACTTACCATGCCGTCACAGTATTCATCATCCGGCAGTATATCAGATTCTGAAAATCTGGCTTCTAATTTAGGAATGAAAATCCATCAAATAGGCATTAATGATATTTTTACTTCTTTTATAAAATCACTTGAAAAAATATTTAAGGAGACAAGTCCCTGTATTGCTGAAGAAAACCTTCAGGCAAGAATAAGGGGAACTATCCTTATGGCATATTCTAATAAATTTGGACACATCCTGTTATCAACCGGGAATAAAAGTGAACTCTCCATGGGCTATTGCACACTATACGGAGATATGAACGGCGGACTTGCAGTTCTGGCAGATGTACTAAAAACTGATGTATATAAACTCAGTAACTACATCAACAGGAAAAAAGAAATAATTCCCCAAAAAACCATTGATAAAGCTCCATCAGCGGAACTAAGACCTGATCAAAAAGACAGTGATTCTCTTCCTCCATACCCTGTCCTTGACGGAATCCTGAAACTGTTTCTCGAAGATGGTCTTCATTTAGATGAAATCGTATCAAACGGTTATGATAGAGAGCTGGTTGACCGCATTATAAATACTGTATTTAAAAACGAATATAAAAGAAGACAAGCTCCAACCGGATTGAGAGTTACCGGAAAAGCATTTGGAATGGGAAGAAGAATGCCTATTGCGGCTAAATTTTAACATGCTGAATTTTAATATTGAATCATTTAAAATAAAATATTATATATAAAATAATTCATAATTTAAGACGATAATATCAATATTATTAATTTTGGAGAACTGAATGTCTAAATGGGAATGTGAAATTTGCGGTTACATCTATGATCCTTCTGGAAATGATAATGTAAAATTTGAAGATTTACCGGAAAACTGGTTATGTCCTGAATGCAATGCAGGTAAAGACCAATTTCAGAAATTTAACTGATATAACTGACAAACTTCAGCAGTTGGTTTAACATTATTAGTATAGAAACTTTGGATCAACAATCAGTTTTTTACCTGGATTACTGTATTTTCGAATTCAATGTATTACGGTTAATACCGAGAATTCTTGCGGCTTCAGAACGGTTGCCCACGGTTTTATCAAGAGCCCATTTAATCAACTTTTTCTCCATCTCGGAAATAACATTTTTATAGATATTCCCTTCATCAGCATCAAAATCACCGGCAAACTGATTTGACAAGCTGACATCCCGCAACTGATCTTTTTCATCGTTTTCCTTTTTATCCTTAGGCAAATTTAAATGAAATACATCTATTTTACCCTTTCCTGAAATTAAAAAAGCCTGTTCAAGATAATTCTCAAGTTCTCTTACATTTCCATAGAGCTTTAACTTTGTAAGACGCTCCATAGCATCATAAGTGATACCCGAAAATTCTACGGATTCTCTTTCCGCGATTTTCTTAAGATATCCTCTCGAAATCATCTCAATATCTGCTTTTCTATCCCTAAGCGGCGGAATATCAATACGGAATACATTTAGTCTATAGTAGAGATCCTCTCTGAATTTTCCTTCTTTTATCATTATTTCAAGATTCCTGCTTGTTGCCGCAATAATCCTGACATCAATTGCTAATGGAACTGAACCTCCAATAACATCTACTTCACGGTTCTGAATAACCCTCAGAAGTTTGGTCTGCATGGAAAGAGGCATATCTCCGATTTCATCAAGAAAGATTGTTCCCTTATCAGCCATTACAAAGCGCCCCTTTTTATCGTTTGAAGCTCCGGTAAATGATCCTTTTTTAAAACCAAAGAGTTCTGATTCCAATAGAGTCTCAGGTATAGCAGAACAGTTAATTTTAACAAATGGACGGTTAAGTCTTTTACTTCTATTGTAGATAGAATCAGCTACAAGCTCTTTACCTGTACCGGATTCTCCGGTAATCAATACAGTAGCCTCGGATCCTGCTACCAATTCTATCTTTTTATAAATATCAAGCATAGCAGGTGAAATACCAATAAGCTGATCAAAACTGTAATGGGACTGAACCTCTTCTCTTAAAAAAGCATTCTCCTTTAACAGTCGCTCTTTTTCCTCATTAGCATAAGTATCAACCTGAATTGCCTGTCCAAGAAAAGAGGTTATTATTTTTAACAACAAAATGTCTTCATCAAACTTCTTCCCTTCAAAAGGTTTATCTACACTTATTACTCCGACAACATCATTTTTTATCATAACAGGAACACCTATGAATGATAGAGATCCTGTTTTGTCAATACGTCTTGCTCTGGTTTTATTTAAAAAATCCGGTTCGGTAAATATATTTTTTATAGCTACGGCTTCACCATTTTGAATTATTTTCCCTGTTATTCCCTCTCCGGGAGAATAGACTCCTTTTTTTATTTCCTCATCTGTTAAACCTACTGATGTGATTATCTGGTATTTATCAGTATCCTGAATTCGCAGAACTATTGTACCTCTTGTCATTAATAATTCTTTCTGAAGAATACCCATTATCAATTGAAACTTGTCCCTGAGGCTGCCGGCATCATTAAGAATTTCAGCAACATTAAGAAGAATATTTTGATATAGAACCTTAATCTCAAGATGTTCAATTATTGAGATTTTATTGTGTATTTGAGCGGCAATATTTGCCAAAATTATCAAGGTCTCAATTCTTACATCCTTAAAGGCACCTTTTTTCCGGCTGTCAAGATTTATGACACCAATTACCTTATTCAGGGTAATCATAGGAACAGCAAGTTCGCTGTGAATATCATTTTTTATAGGAACATAAATCTTATCACCGGAAGTATCCGCACATAAATAAGGCTTTCTATTTTTCGCAACCCACCCGGTAATCCCTTCACCGGTTTTAAACCTGAAGTCTTTTTTAATATCCTCAGTGAAACCCCTTGTCACTGTAATATCAAGATATCCATCAGCAGATATTATCATTAAAGTCCCGGAGGTTGCGCCGGTCAGCTCAATACATTTATCTATAACCATATTTAACAGCTCTTCATCAGAAGAAGACTCATGCATCTGACTGACTACACCCTGTATGAATAAAAGACCATTTTCCATTTTCCACCTCATTCCTTGTATAAATAATAAGCATCTGCTTAAAATTTATACATTTTTTTTTAAAAAAATAAAAGTGCTTAAATTTTATGCACAATAATATTTTAACCGAAAATTAACTTATTACATAACAATATCTTATCAACCAGAAGTTTATTGTATCTTTATTTTTTTTGGCACGCTTATTGCTATATAGGGTTATTAAAGACTATAAAACAGAATGAAAGGATTTATGATAACAATTTAATTGAAATAATTATTTTAAATATTTTTAAAAAATTTAAAATTAAACCATTAAATGGAGGAAAAAAATGAGTGAAAATGTTAAAAAATATGCACATGTAGATATTACTGAGTTATTTGCCTCAAATGTTTTTGGGGGAAGAATAATGAAAGCCAGACTTCCTAAAGAAACTTACAAGGCTTTTGCAAATGCAATTAAAGAAGGACAATCTCTTACACCTGAAGTAGCTGATGTTATAGCAAACGCAATGAAAGACTGGGCTATTGAAAAGGGAGCAACACATTATACTCACTGGTTCCAGCCTCTAACAGGCCTGACCGCTGAAAAACACGATTCCTTTATTTCTCCCAATTCTGAAGGTGGAGTTGTTATGGAGTTTTCCGGTAAACAGCTTATCCAGGGTGAACCTGACGCATCATCGTTCCCCAGCGGAGGCCTCCGAGCTACTTTTGAAGCAAGAGGTTACACAGCCTGGGATGCTACATCGCCGGCATTTTTAAAGGAAGATGCTTCAGGAAACGCTACACTCTGTATACCTACAGCATTCTGCTCATATACAAGCGAAGCTCTCGATAAAAAAACGCCTCTACTACGATCCATGGACGTAGTATCCAAGCAGGCCCTCAGAGTTCTGAAAGTACTTGGGAATACTACAGCTTCTAATGTAGCTTCAACTGTAGGACCTGAGCAGGAATACTTCCTCGTAGATAAGGATTATTATTCCAAAAGACTTGATCTCATAACAACAGGCAGAACACTTTTTGGAGCTCCGTCCCCAAAAGGTCAGGAAATGGATGACCACTATTTTGGAGCTATCAAGGACAGGGTTTCTGATTTTATGAATGACCTTGACATGGAATTGTGGAAGATGGGTATTGCATCCAAGACCAAACATAATGAAGTAGCTCCCGCGCAATACGAAATGGCTCCAATTTTTACAACTACAAATATTGCAACTGACCACAACCAATTGGTCATGGAAACATTAAAGAAAGTTGCTCTGAGACATAATTTGGTATGTCTGCTTCACGAAAAACCTTACGCGGGAATAAATGGATCCGGTAAACACAACAACTGGTCACTATCGACAGATGATGGAACCAACCTCCTGGAACCCGGAAAAACTCCACACGAAAATAAGGAATTTGTTCTTATCCTGTCCGCGCTTGTCAAATCTGTCGACATACATGCTGATCTTTTAAGAGCC
>JAGLSM010000143.1 GCA_023135745.1 Spirochaetota bacterium
GGTTCAAAACAGTGAAAAAATGAAGAGATCTCGCTTGTTTCAAGAAACTTCAGAGAAAGATGAAAACCCTTTTTTTTACCGCCAACATCAATACCAACAACAAAATCAGACATGAACAGACCTTTGAATGTTTTTTTAAAATTAACTTAATTGTGCAATGTATTCTATGCTTTTTCACACAATTATGTGCAAAGTGCAGGGTATTTGATTTTATGAATTTTAATTCTTGAAAAAAACATATATTAAACTTGTACTGACAAAATAATAAAGCTAAACTGGGGAAGATATAGAAAACTGTAGTATCCGGTAAATATTCATATTGGTCTACGGAGTATTAAAATGAAATTAAAAAAGGCCCTTACAGGCATTGATGTTTTCAGCATTGCGGCCGGTGCAATGATAAGCTCAGGTATTTTTGTGCTTCCTGCAATTGCCTATGGTGTCGCGGGCAGCGGTATACTTGCGGCTTATTTTTTTGCCGGTATTGTTATGCTTCCTGCTGTTTTTTCAAAACTGGAACTCTCTACGGCTATTCCAAAGGCAGGTGGAACATACTTCTTTGTTGAAAGGATACTTGGCACATCTCCGGGAGTAGTGGCGGGTTTTGCCAACTGGTTTTCAATTAGTCTTAAAAGTGCCTTTGCTCTGGTCGGGATTGGTGTTTTTGCTACATTGGTATTTCCTGGTCTTACAGGTTTTCAGATCAAGCTGATTGCAGTGGGCGCTTGTGTATTTTTCACTATCCTTAATCTTGTCAGCGTTAAGTCAACAGGCAGGCTCCAGGTAGTAATGGTTATGTTTTTACTTATAATTCTTACTCAGTTTGTTCTCTTTGGATACAGAGTTATGGATTTTTCCCGTTTAAGCGGGGTCCTTCATTTTGACTGGGATAAGGTCTGGATTGCTACAGGTATAGTCTTCATTTCCTACGGCGGATTGACCAAGGTTGCCAGTGTTTCCGAGGAAGTGCGAAATCCTCAAAAAAACCTTGTGTGGGGTGAATTTTCCGCTTTTATAATTGTGCAGCTCATGTATTTACTGGTTGTAGCTGTTTTAATAGGAGTTCTTCCTCCGGAAAAATTAAAAAGCTCACTTACACCGGTCTCCGCCGCCGGTCTCGAATTTGCTCCGGGAAAACTGTTGGGAAATTTTGAGTTTATTGTGACTGCTGTTGCCGCTATGCTTGCTTTTATTACTACAGCAAGCGCGGGGATTATGGCTGCATCACGGGTGCCATTATCGATGAGCAGGGACGGCTTATTGACTCCGTTTTTTGGAAAGGTGTCGCAAAAACATAAAATTCCGCGTATATCTATTGTACTGACATCACTTTTCATGCTGCTGATAATTCTTGTTCTTGATATTGAGAACCTGGCAAAGGTTGCATCTCTCTTTATGATTTTGCTTTTTATACTTGTAAATATTTCGGTTATTGTTGTGAGGGTATCAAAAATTGCCAATTACAAGCCCAGTTTTAAGTCGCCGTTTTTTCCTGTTACTCAAATAATTGGTATAGGTGTTTATATTTTTTTGATTATAAAAATGGGAATGTTGACGGTTCTTATATCTCTGGGACTGGTTCTATTGTCAATCATCTGGTATTTTCTCTATGCCCGAAAAAAGGTAGCCCGAAAATCAGCCTTTGTTCACATGGTTAAGCGTATCACTGTTCCTGAACTTGTGATAGATGAACTGGAGCTTGAAAAAGAACTTCTCGACATCCTGATTGAACGCAATGAAATTGTTGAAGACCGTTTTGATTCAATAATACGTCAAGCAACCATACTGGATTTTGACCATACAATGGAACGAGATGTACTTTTTCAGCAAATTGGTGAAGTTGTTGGTGAAAAATGGAAAATTGATCCTGTAATGGTGCAGTCCAAACTCCAAAAGAGGGAAGAAGACACATCCACACTTATTTATCCCGGAGTTGCTGTACCGCATGCGATTCCTCATGTCATAATTGAGGGAAAAAATGCCTTTGATATAATTCTTGTCAGGAATAAATTCGGGATAAAATGGAACGATGCCGGAGAGGTAGTCTATACGGCCTTTTGTCTGATTGGCTCTATCGATGAACGTAATTTTCACCTAAGGGCCCTCATGGCAATTGCCCAGATTTTACAGGATCCGGATTTTCACAGGGAATGGATGCAGGCGAGAAATGAAAAGGAACTCAGGTCTGTAATTCTTCTTTCAAAACGCAAGAGGGATTAGAATCATTTATCTAAAGATTAACATCAGTTCTCCAGTATCCATGCAGATTGCATCGTTCCACTATGGTTACTTTGCCGCTTGTTTTTGTTATATAAAAATCAGTTGCCGGATAAATTGCCTCAGGTGAAAACTCAGCGCGGGCTGTGAATTTGCCGTCAATATAACAATCAATAAAATGGATAAAGTGGTTTTCGAGCATTGGATGCAGCACTTCACCGATACGTACTTTAACGTTGGTAGAAGGACCTTCTTCAATAAGAGCATCTTTTCGTGTAATAACGCAGGGTGTGTGTTTTTTAATACCTTCAGAATTGTCTTTTGCTGAATCTTCAAATATGCTGTTATTTTTCTGAAATGCTGCTTTAGCAGCGTGACAAACAGGACAAACATCGGGGGCTGTTCCAAATTCTATATGACCGCAAACTTTACAAATATAAATTTCCATCGCTGCCTCCAGGTTATTTTAACTCCATACAGCATAGCTGTTGATCAGATTAAATACAATATAAATTCTACTATTTAAGTTTGTAATAAAAAAACCATGTAAATTTCTAATCGGTGTTATCAAAATACATGGTTTTTAGAAACTTCTATTTCCAGAACTTTTGAGCCTCGGGAATATTTTTATTCTTGTTAAGCACCATAGGATCGTATTTCAGCATACCTAGAAGATACCAGGCAGAGGATGAAACGGCCGGCATTGTATCTACTCCTGTCCATAAAGAACCTGTAGCAAAATGTGTACCCGGATTACTGGCATACGGAATACCGCAGAAATTTGTGTTTGATCCCGGTACAAACAGCTTTTCAAGTTCACGCAGATATGTTTCTGCCTCATCAGTCAAACCGGCTGTGTTGTAGGCAACTACCATTTCAGCGGTACCTTCAAGCCAGATTGTATCAAGGTCAACATCAAAACAGAATCCTGTAACTATAGTATTATTAACCGTCGCGACCTTTGTAGTCAGGAACAAACTGACCGCGCTTGAAAGCATAGTCTCAGGCATTTCCCTAAAGGCAGAAAATCCCCAGGAACATAAATCAAGGGCATATTCATAAATTCCAAACAGCGGAGTTTTAAAAACTTTTTTTGTATTATCCCAAAACCCGTTACTGAGAAAACTTATAATTCCCGAATGAAAAGTGTCATACCCGCTAACAGCGTTAAAAGCGTCAATATTTCCTTCAATATTTTTATCGATTCTTACGCCGGAACTTTCAAAGCCTCCCCAAATCCCGCCGTTTGTAGGATCCTGCAAAGACCTGAGCCAGGACTCTATTTCTGAGCTCATGTTAATATACTTTGATGAACCTGTAATACTATGATAATTATTAAGGGCAATCAAAAGCCATGAATTATCCCCCATCCACCTGTGAGGACTTGCAACATTTCCGGCAGCATCACGGAATTGCCCATAACCTCCGGGCGCGACCTTCATTTCTGTTTCAAGTCTCGCATCAAAAAAATCAAAAATTGCTTCAGCTCTGCTGTAGTCACCCTTAACTGTAAAAACAATTGCCGCAATACAGTTGTCATACAGACTGACAAAATTACTGCCTTCCGTGGTTTCTAAAAGACCGTTAGCCAACTGAATATTGGTAAGCCACCCATAAACTTTCGCAATTTTTTCAGCGTCACCCGAAGTGTCTTCGGTAACAGTAAACATAATGTTTGTAGAACTTAACACTGAACCCTTGGTTACAATGACATCAATCCTGTGAACCCCGGTGTTAAGAGTGCTTCCTGTTATCAGTGAATTGCCGATTTCTCCGGATATAAGAGTTCCATTTAGATACCATGCAAAAGTATCAACAGGCAATTCCGGCACAGCAGTTAGACTCATATCCGTCCCGCAAGTAAGAAAATCCTGACCTCCGTTAATATTAACCTCAATCGGATTCTGCAAATCGTTGGATATATTAATACTCAATCCGTTTTCCATTATTTCCGTGTTAAGATCAACAGATGTTGTCAAACCGGTTATTATACGTATAACCGGAGTAGCGCCCCATAGAATATTAGTACCGCTTCCAAACTGCATCTGAAGAGTATAATACCCGGGAGCAACAGCAGAATTTATATATGAAAAGGAATTAATACTATATGTAAAATTATTAATTTGAGCAGGTGTTCCTCCAATTTTGGTTAATGTTGCCGTCATGTTTGGATCAGGAATCTCTTTATCCCAGGAAATTGTAATACTCAAAGTTCCATTGCCATTAAGAGGATTTATAATAATTGAAACAGGAGTAGAATGATCAGCCTGAACTATTGCGGTAGAACTTCCGCTGCCTATTGTAGTTCCAGCTGCATTTTTACCATATACAACTACTGTCCAGGATCCAATCACCAAGTCATTAATTGATACATTGTTTCCAGTGATATTAAGCAATGAAAAGGTTGATCCTCCCGGCCCATTTCCCTGAATATCATAAGAAACAATATTCATATCAGCGTCAGGAACAATAGTTTTGGATAAAGTATTGAACCCAAAGACAAGAGTCAATGAGCCTTTTGTTTTCAAGTTGGGATCAATAATATTATTTCCGCAGCTTGAAAAAACGATAATTAATAGCATGATAATACTAAAAGGTAGTTTTTTAATCTTCCTTATATATTAATTTGTTCTTATTTTAAGTATACACGATAATTGAAAATTTATCAAGGGATGAGAAAAATAATGTTGGACAAACACATGGGAAATTATTTTTATTTGTTTTCACTGCATTTAATGAATTCAGATAACGCTTTGCTATTTAGTTTTTATCAGTAATCACTTCATGTAAAATTTCACTTAATTCTTCAATTTTATAAGGTTTGGTAATAAACCCTTTAAAACCGTATTGTTTATAATTTGCCATTATCGGGTCATTGGAATAACCACTGGAAACAATTACCCTAGCTGAAGGATCAATTTCAAGGAGTTTTTTTACAGCTTTTTTACCGCCCATTTTACCGGGAATGGTTAAATCCATAATAACAATATCAAAAGGGCTGTTTGCTTTCATAGCTTTTTTATATAACATTATTGCTTCATTCCCATCTTCTGATCCATTTGCATTGTACCCTAAGTGTTTGAGCATACTGATAATAACATCGCGTACAATTTTTTCATCATCCATTACTAATATTTTTTCTTTTCCTGTTGAAATATTTTTTTCCACTTTTATTGTTTCAATCATCTTATCTTGAAAAGCCGGAAGATATATGTAGAAAATTGTTCCATGTCCTATTTTTGATTCTACTGTAATGTATCCATTGTGTTTTTTAATTATAGAATAACAAATGGTCAGACCAAGTCCGTTTCCATTCGGCTTGCTTGTAAAGAATGGGTCAAATATTTTATTTAAATATTCTTCAGATATTCCTGTGCCCTGATCTCCAATAGATATTTTTATATATTTTCCGGATGGCAGAGGAAAGTCCTGGTTTTTTTTAATTTGTATATTTTCTGATTTTATTTTAATTATTCCTCCTTCAGGCATGGCTTGATCTGCATTTATAATCAGGTTATTTATAACCTGGCTTATTTGTCCCTGGTCAATTCTTACTGATAAAAGGTCATCAGGCGCTTGAAGCTCATAT
>JAGLSM010000144.1 GCA_023135745.1 Spirochaetota bacterium
AACATCTTTTTTCCGGACTCTAATTTTACCGCAATAAAAAGAGCCGAATACTTGCTGTAAAATGATTTATAGTATATTGAATGAGTCCCAAAGTCTGAATTCTTACCATCAAGAAGATCCATCCTTATTTCAGACCAATCCGAACCGTTGTTATACCTGACAAACACCGATTTATTACTCTGTGATTTTACGTTCTTGATCCTTACTCTTACCGAATACCGGAATTCTTTTAAAGTACTGTCATAAGAGGAATTACAATACACAAGCTTCACCATTTTTGGAAAAACGGCACTGTGTCCAAGGATCAATATAAAAAAGGCTGCCAACGAAATTTTTTTAATATTTGTCATACTACTTTCAGTATAGTCCATTATCAAGGTTTTGTCAAAAAAACTTACTTTCATATCTCACCTGACCATATCCCTTCCCTCGAAGGTAACGTTAGATTGCCCTAAGCAGGTTTTCCCATTTACCTAAAATAAAAATCAAATATCAAGCTTTGGACTATTAGATTTGTCACAAATAGTAACTTTGCAAAAGGAGGCTGACTGATGAGGGCTTATGATATAATTTATAAAAAACGTAATGGAGATAAACTCAATAAAGATGAAATAAGCTTTCTAATTAACGGTATAATTAAAAAAACAATCCCCGACTATCAGCTTTCAGCCTTTCTGATGGCCGCATTTTTATCCGGCCTTGACAGTGATGAAACATCAATTCTGACAGAGTGCATGATGAACTCAGGCCGGGTAATGGACCTCAACGGAATTGACCGTTTTAGCGTTGACAAACATTCAACAGGCGGTGTAGGAGATAAAATCTCACTAATAATCGCTCCTGCTGTCGCTGCATGCGGCGCAACAGTCCCTATGATGAGCGGAAGAGGCCTGGGTCACACAGGCGGAACACTCGACAAACTCGAATCAATCCCCGGATTTAACACGCAATTGTCTGAAAGCAAATTCAAAGACATGCTGAGTTCCATCGGAGTCTCAATGATAGGACAGACTGACAAACTGGCTCCGGCAGATAAAAAACTTTATGCGTTAAGAGATGTTACCGCGACCGTCGATTCAATCCCATTGATAACAGCAAGCATCATGAGTAAAAAACTTGCCGAAGGTTCTTCAGCAATAGTAATGGACGTAAAATGGGGAAACGGAGCCTTTATGAAAAATATTGAAGATGCCCGTGAATTAGCACAGTCACTCGTTTCAGTCGGAAAAGAGATGAACCGCAAGATGGCGGCATTTATTACCGACATGAATGAACCTCTCGGCACCATGGTAGGCAATACTCTTGAAGTAAGGGAAGCTATAGACTGTCTAAAAGGAGAAGGACCTGATGATGTCATGGAAATATCAGCAGCTCTTTCC
Source organism: Spirochaetota bacterium (assembly GCA_023135745.1). GTDB lineage: Bacteria > Spirochaetota > JAGLSM01 > JAGLSM01 > JAGLSM01 > JAGLSM01. Next base: position 1,380 of record JAGLSM010000144.1, read on the forward strand.
GCCCAGATGCTTTATTTCGCGGATAAAGCCGACTCCTATGAATCGGGGCTGGAACTTTTTAATGAAGCGATAGATTCAGGCCGCGCGCTTGAAAAATTTACTAACATTGTCCGTCTGCAAGGCGGAGATGAAAGTTATATAAAAAATCCGGAAAAATTTAAAAAAGCGGATGACATAGTTGAAGTCCCGGCACAAGACAGCGGTTTTATAGAAAAAATGGATACAAGCTCTATTGGAATTGCATCCATTCTTCTTGGCGCCGGCCGTGAATCCACAGAAGACATCATAGATCACAGTGCCGGAATTGAAGTCATAAAAAAAATCGGCGATAAAATTGAAAAAGGTGAACCTATCGCAAGATTACATATATGTAAAAAATCAAAAACAAGCGAAGCCGCAGGACTCTACCTTTCATCAATAAGTATTTCACAAAAAGAAACAAAGAAACTGCCCCTAATCGCTGGTAAAATAATCTGATGGGAATAAAATTTAATAAATGGAAATACAAATCAATTGATGTTAAAAAAGAAAAAGAATATGCAGAACAACTTGCTATAACCAGGCATGCAGCACGAGCTCTTAACTCAAAAAAACCTTCAAATATTCATGAATGCAGAGCCATTCTTAATCCCTCAATGCAGCAGATGGAATCACCCTTCTATATAAAAAATATGAGAAAAGCAGTAGACCGAATAATCAAGGAAAAAAATTCCCTTAAAAATATACTCATCCTTACAGACAAAGATTCAGAAGGAATGATTTCATCTATTATACTTTCAAAGACTCTTGAGTTGCTAAAAATAAACCATTGCTTTGAGACAAAAAACTGTCCGCACTATAATGAGTTTTTACAAAATATTACTCAAAAACGCACAAGAGAAAACATACAACTGATTATAGCGATAGGACTATCATTTCTAAATGAAGATCTTTCCGGCATCAATACAGATATAATTTGTATTGATACTGTAAATTTAAATCAAAGCAATGACATTATTCATTTAAATATTAATGACAATAAAAAATTCGCCGGAATGACCAATTCAGGACTTGTATTCAAACTTGGAGAAGCTCTGACTTTCTCCACAAGTCCCTACTACAATAAAAAAATAGCTGTCTATGACCTTGAGACTACCGGCCTTGATTCTCAAAAAGATGAAATAATTGAAGTCGCAAGCATTATAGTTGAAAACGGAATATCGGGAGAATCCTTTCATTCATTAATTAATCCCGGAAAAAAAATATCCGCAAAAATAACATCAATAACCGGAATAAAAGATGAAGATGTAATAATGTCACCTGATAGCCCCACTGTTATAAAAGATTTTTTAAATTTTCTCTCAAAAGCCGATTTTATATCCGGTCATAATATTCTTAACTTCGATAATAAATTTCTCTTCAAGGAGATCAGAAGATCTAATCTGCAGCAGATAAAACAAAAGAGCATTGATACACTTCTATTGTCAAGAAAACATCTGCGGGACCAGAATAGTTTTAAACTGGCAAGCATACTAGACAGGTTTCACTATAAAGAAGAATCATACCACAGAGCAATGAACGACGTTAAAGCCTGCGCATTTGCTCTAAATAAGCTCCTGATAATGGAAATAACACAGATGAGTCTTTATTATGAAAGGGTCTTACCTTTCGCCGGAATTTCAATTATTTTCAATGAAGCCCCTATAGAAAAAGAAAACAGAATAATTCTAAGTTCGGTCCTTTATACAATTATCAAAAATTCCAATAAATCATTAAGACCGTTTTTTGGTATTCTTTTAGAGAATAAAAATTTACCGGCCTTTCAAACAGCTGTAAAACACATAATGCCCATATTCGCTTTCTCCGCTTACAATAATCACGAAGAATTAAGAGAACAGCTTCTGTTAAAAAACCATAAGGAATTCCCTTTAAATAAAACAAAAGAAGAATCTGATAAAATATTGAATAAATACATTGGCAGTCTTACAGAAAAGATAAAAAATACAGAAAAAGAAAAAAAATTCTTTTTAGCTCAACTCCCCGATATTCCGTCAGAAATTCTTAGAATACTTGCACGTCATTGCTATAGTATAATCAATAAACCTATTATACTCTTCAGCAAGTATGACTGCATATTAAAAGGTCTGATATTCTTTGGAGATAATAGTGTTTTAAAACAGGAGATAACAAAGCCGATCGATAAACTTGAAAATACATTACTGTTCCGGGACAGGCTGGACTTCACAGCTTCTCCAGAATCATTGGAAGACTTCCTTTCATCACTGGATGATGTGTTAAATAATCCATTGGAAACTAAATCAGAAATTAATTTCGACACAAGGATAAATTCCAATGAAAAAGATATAACCTTATCTTTTGAAGCTTTTATGAAGCTGGGCCCCTTTAACGGACTAAGCAATAAAATCCTTTTTCTTCTGGAAGATGTGATGCCGAACTCGATCTATTTCCGTAATGGTTTATTCAGCCTAAAACTTCATGAGTGCAAACTCCGTCTGTTTTTTAAAGACAGCCTTGAAGATATGTTAAAATCTTTTAAAAATCAAAGGATTGATCTTCTAATAAATTTTCTTGGTAAAAATACTGCGGGATCATTCTGCGGATTAGTGGAGGATATTCGAAAAACCCCTTTATTCTGATCCACTTTCCAAACGGTCAATCTCCTTTTTTAATATCTTTGAAACAAGATCAAAATCCTTTTCCTTGTTTTCATTTGTTTTCATAAGTTCACTATGTGCGAGATATATGATTTTTGCCGTTTCCAGTTTGTCAATTACTAATTCATCAAGAATTTTCATTTCTATTTTTTCAGGTAATTGTAAATCCTCAATAGTAAACATGAACAGAACTCCACCTGACTTAAGAAGATCAAATACATTTTTGTGAGGTTTTAATAAAAACAGGTGGCTGTTAAAAAGTTCGTTTGTTTGTTTTTCTCCCCAGATCAATATCCCGAGAATTGTACTGTCAATATAAATAGCCTCACTAAGATCCATATAGATACTGTCAAACTCACTCTGCCCAAGTTTAAAACAGTCCTCCATAAACACCTTCAGCTGCAGACCATTATTATGACGGCATTCACCTACTATCTTGATATAAAGCTTGCGGTCGATTATACCGTATAAAATGCTGTTATCCATTTACTTCCCTTGAATAATTACCAGATTTAAATCACTCATTCCTATTATACTGACTAATATTTTGTTTGTAAAGCCAATGATCAAAATAAAAACTTTTTTTTGCAACATTTCCCCTCAGCTTTTTGTATTATATTTAAAAAAGGAGTATCTATGCAGCCTCTTGCTTATATTATAATCGGTATACTTACAACAGCCCTCTTCCTGTTAATCATTTCCAGAAATAAAAATGATAAAAGTCCCGAATTAATCCGCTCTTTGATTAATGAAAACCTTGCGGGTTTCCAGATCGAAATCAAAAAATCTATTGATCTGTCAAGAAATGAACTTGAACAATCAAAAAATATTATCGATAAAAACGCCATTAAGACATTAGAAACAATCCGTGAAATGGATAGAACAGTACGGGAACTTGCCGCCCACCAGGAAGAAGCCGAAAAACTGGGTCAATCATTAAAAACCCTTCTTCAGGCTCCCAAACTCCGGGGAGAGTACGGGGAAACAATCCTGGAAGACATGCTTGCAAAGGTTCTCCCGGAAGGAATGTGGAAACGCCAATACAGAATAGAAGGCCTGGAGAGAGTCGACGCGTGCGTTTTTTTTAAGGATGTTGCTGTCCCTATAGACGCAAAATTCCCGAGAGACATCTATGAACGCTATGTCAGCTCAACCAATACAGAGCAGAAGAAATTTCTATGGAAAGAATATGAGCAGGCAATGAAAATACAAATAGACAGTATTAAAAATAAATATATAAAACCTGAAAAAGGAACAACTGATTTTGCCCTGATGTTCATCCCTTCTGAAACAGTATATTATGAAACAATTGCCGAAAAAAACTCTATCGGTCAACCCAGCAGTATTTACGACTATGCCCAATCAAATAAAGTAATCCCGGTCAGTCCAAACACTTTCTACGCGTACCTTCAGATAATACTCCTTGGGATAAGAAATATCGAAATAATAAAAAATGCCAAACAGCTTCAGGACGGACTTCTTACCATACAAAAATCATTCGGCCATTTCTACAATAAATATGAAGAAATAGGGAAAAACATTGAAAAAGCTTCAGCTGCATACTCCACCGGAGATAAACACATTGAAAATTTCAGGAAAAAAGTAGACGGAACATTGTCTTTAAATTTTGAGAAAGACAGCGGGGATGCTTCGACAAGCTCAGCAACCGATAAAAGTATTGAGGAAATGGAACGTGAATGATGGGGATTTTTGTTTCTCACAAGACACAAAG
>JAGLSM010000145.1 GCA_023135745.1 Spirochaetota bacterium
TTCTTGATTAGATCAGGAGACTGTTAAACAATCCTGTTTCTGGAAGCCAGGGGCTTAAGCCCCTGGCTAATAAGATAGAACAATTATAAAAACGATATTTATTCTATATGTCAGGAGGAAATTATGTCAAGGAATCTAAAAATACCTGATCCGGGTATGATAAGAGAGGATATTCTCAGAAAGTATCCCGCAAAGGTTGCAAGAAAAAGGGATAAAGCAATAGTTGTTAACGATCCTAAAACAGATCAGGAGATACAGGCAAATGTAAGAACTATTCCTGGTATTATTACTCAGCGCGGTTGCTGTTACGCGGGATGTAAGGGAGTTGTGCTTGGTCCTACCAGGGATATTATAAACCTTACACATGGGCCTATTGGGTGCGGTTTTTTTAGCTGGCTTACGCGCCGCAATCAGACCAGACCCGGTCCTGATGGTGATAATTATATGCCATATTGTTTTTCAACAGATATGCAGGATTCCAACATTGTATTTGGCGGAGAAAAAAAGCTAAAACAGGCAATCCAGGAAGCTTATGATATTTTCCATCCAAAGGCTATAGGCATTTTTTCCACCTGTCCCATTGGTTTAATTGGGGATGATGTTCACGCTGTTTCACGGGAAATGAAAGAAAAGCTGGGCATTAATATATTTGGATTTTCCTGCGAGGGGTATAAGGGTGTAAGTCAATCATCCGGGCATCATATCGCGAACAACCAGATATTCAAACATGTTGTTGGCCTTGATAATACTGTTAAGAAGGGCAAATTTAAGATTAACCTTCTTGGAGAATATAATATTGGCGGTGATGCTTTTTTAATAGAAGATCTGTTTGAGCGCTGCGGTCTTACTCTTGTTTCTACATACAGCGGCAACTCAAGTATTGATCAGTTCGCGAATTCGCATACAGCAGACCTTAATATTGTAATGTGCCACAGGTCAATCAACTATGTTGCCGGCATGATGGAAAAGAAATACGGTATACCATGGATAAAGATAAATTTTATCGGAGCAGATGCCACTGCAAAGTCCCTGAGGCAAATTGCCCTGTATTTTAATGACAGTGATTTGATTGAAACGGTTGAAAAAGTAATAGAAGAAGAAATGCCTGCTGTGATTAAAGCGCGTAAGGAAATTATGCCGCTTACAAAAGGTAAACTTGCAATGATTTTTGTAGGCGGGTCCCGCGCTCATCACTATCAAAATCTTTTCAGCGAGATTGGCATGGAAACAGTTGCGGCAGGATATGAATTTGCTCACAGGGATGATTATGAAGGACGTAAGGTTCTGCCAACCATCAAAGTTGACGCTGATAGCAGAAATATTGAGGAGCTTGAGGTTGAAAAGGATACAAAGAGGTACAATCTGAGAAAGACTGATCAGGAGCTTGAAGACCTCAGTAAAAAAGGAGTTGAGGTAAGCGGATACAAAGGAATGATGCCTGAAATGTATTCAAATTCAGTTGTTATTGATGACATAAGCCAGTATGAAATGGAAAAACTCATTGAAAAATACAAACCTGCTGTTTTTTGCGCGGGTATTAAAGAAAAGTATGCTGTGCAAAAAAATGGCGTTCCCATGAAACAACTGCACAGCTATGATTACGGCGGACCGTTCGCGGCATTCAAAGGCGCGATAAATTTTTATCAGGAAATGGAAAGGACTGTAAATTCAAAGGTCTGGCAGTTAATTAGAGCGCCATGGAACAGGAGTCCTGATATTACAGCTACTTTTGTTATTGAATAGCACTTAAAAAGGAGAGTATTATGCTTTTAAAACATACACCGGTTGAAATTAAAGAAAGAAAAGCTCTGACTGTAAATCCGGCAAAAACATGTCAGCCTATAGGGGCAATGTATGCCGCGCTTGGTATACACGGGTGCCTTCCTCATAGTCATGGTTCACAGGGATGCTGCGCGTATCACCGCAGCGCGCTTACAAGGCATTATAAAGAACCAATAATGGCTTCAACAAGTTCGTTTACTGAAGGTTCTTCAGTGTTCGGGGGTCAGGCAAATCTTATTCAGGCAGTAGATAACATTTTTACCATATATAATCCTGACATAATAGCGGTTCATACAACATGCCTCTCTGAAACAATAGGCGATGATGTAAACCAGATATGTCAGAAAGCAAGAGATGACGGTAAAGTTCCTGAAGGAAAGTATCTGATACACACAAACACTCCAAGTTATGTTGGTTCCCATATAACCGGGTTTGCAAACATGACAAAAAGCATGGTTAAATATTTCTCAGAATCAACAGGAGAAGAGATAAATCAGGTAAATGTTATCTCGGGATGGGTTGAGCCGTCAGATATGAGGGAGATTAAAAGAATAGCAAAAGATATGGGTGTAAAGATTGTGCTTTTTCCTGATACATCTGATGTACTTGATGCTCCACAGACAGGCAAGCATGTTTTTTATCCAAAAGGCGGTGTTACTGTACCTGAGCTTAAGAGCGCCGGTGACAGCAAATTTACACTTGCCCTTGGCCGTTTTACATCAGAGGCTGCGGCAAAAGAGTTAGAAAATAAATGTGGAGTAAAATATACAAGCCTTGACCTTCCTATAGGAATTTCAGCAACTGACAGGTTTATTGCCGCGCTTAGCAAGGCTGCCGGTGTTAAGGTGCCGGACATAATTTCAGCTGAAAGGGGAAGACTTGTTGACATTATTACTGATATGCAGCAGTACTTTTACAATAAAAAGGTTGCTCTATTTGGCGATCCTGATCACCTGATTCCTCTTACAGAATTTCTTGTAGCGCTTGACATGAGGCCTGTTCACATTGTCAGCGGCACACCGGGAAAGGAATTTGAAAAAAGAATAAGAGAAATACTTGGTGATACAGTTCCTGACGCGAATGTAAAAAACGGGGCCACAGCTGATATGTTACTACTTCACCAGTGGATAAAGAATGAGCCGGTTGATCTGCTTTTAGGAAACACATACGGCAAATATATTGCAAGGGACGAGGATATTCCGTTTGTAAGAATGGGATTCCCAATACTTGATAGAATTGGCCACAGCTACTTTCCAATAACAGGATATACCGGGGCAATGCGAATGTTGGAGAAGATACTGGGTGTTCTTATGGACAGGCAGGATAGGGATTCTTTGGAAGAAAGTTTTGAGCTTGTAATGTAATAACAAAATAAAATTGGATTATGAAATGAACAGTATACAAATATTAGAAGAAAGAAAAAGCCAGATACACTGCAACAATGGCGAGCCTTTTGACATCAAATGCGAAAAACATAGTATAGCAGGTTCTGTTAGTCAGAGGGCATGTGTTTTTTGCGGTTCGCGGGTTGTGTTGTATCCTATTGCTGACGCGCTGCATCTGATTCATGGCCCTATCGGGTGCGCCGCATATACATGGGATATAAGGGGTTCGCTATCATCAGGCCCTGAATTGCACCGGTTAAGTTTTTCAACAGACCTTCAGGAAAATAATATCATTTTTGGCGGTGAGAAAAAACTCTATAGAGCATTATGTGAACTAATTGACCGTCATGATCCTAACGCGGCATTTGTATACGCAACATGTATTGTGGGCATTATTGGGGATGACATGGACGCTGTATGTAAAAGAGTAAGCGCGGAAAAAAATATTCCGGTTATTCCTGTTCATTCAGAAGGATTTAAAGGCACAAAAAAGGACGGATATCGTGCGGCCTGTGAAGCATTAGCTTGTCTTGTTGGAACCGGACAAACAGATTCTATCAGCCCGTACAGTATTAACATTCTTGGTGATTTTAATATTGCCGGCGAAACATGGATGGTAAAAAATTATTATGAAAGTATGGGTGTGGAAGTTGTTGCTACCATTACCGGTGACGGGAGAATCGCGGATATTCAGAGAGCGCATGGAGCAAAACTTAATGTTGTTCAGTGTTCAGGTTCAATGATGTATCTGGCTAAAATAATGGAAGAAAAGTACGGCATACCATTTATTCGTGTTTCATATCTTGGAATTGAGGATACATCAGCAGCACTGTATAATGTCGCGCAATTTTTTGGTAATGAAGAAATACTAACAAAGACTGATAACCTTATTACAGCTGAAGTTAGTCGTATAACACCCGGTCTTGATAAATACAAAAATAAACTTACAGGAAAAAAAGCAGCAATCTATGTCGGAGGCGCGTTTAAAGCATTTTCTTTAATAAAAACGCTTAATTGTCTTGGAATGAAGACTGTCCTGGTTGGATCCCAGACAGGGAATAAGGATGATTATAGAAAATTAAAAGAGATGTGCGAACCAGGCACAGTAATCATTGATGATGCCAACCCTTTAGAGTTGTCAAGGTTTGTTCTTGAAAAGAATGTTGACATTTTTATTGGAGGAGTTAAAGAGAGGCCACTTGCTTACAAACTTGGCATTGGTTTTTGCGATCACAATCATCAGCGAAGAATTACGCTTGCCGGTTTTGAGGGCATGATAAATTTCGCAAAGGAAGTTTACTCGTCAGTATTAAGCCCTGTGTGGCAGTTCACGCCCCGTATGGAAAAGGAAAGGAGCGCGCTATGAAAAACGTTATGGAAAATATTGTTATGGGAAAGACTATAAATAATAAAGAATTTTCAGCAGCCACACAAAATCCATGCAAATTATGCTCGCCGCTTGGGGCAACCCTTTTATTCCGCGGCATTAGAGGCGCTTTTCCATTTTTGCATGGGCCGCAGGGTTGTTCAACATATATCCGCCGTTATCTTATTAACCATTTTAAAGAGCCTGTTGATATCGCGTCATCGAATTTTTCTGAAGAAACTACAATATTTGGCGGAGAGAAAAATTTATTTGAAGGAATCAAAAATGTGTACAAACAATATAATCCTGAACTTATTGGTATTGCGACTACATGTTTAAGTGAGACAATTGGGGAAGACGTATCAATGATGCTTAAAGAATTTCTTCGTGAATACTCGTCTGAAATACAGGCAAAAATTGTGTATGTTTCAACGCCAAGTTATTCAGGCACACATATGGACGGTTTTCATAATGCAGTATACGCGGTTGTTTCAGCTCTGGCTCAGCATGGAAATAAACTTCAAAATAAAATAGGGATATTTCCGGGCATGGTGTCGCCGGAAGATATTCGGTATCTGAAAGAGATTGCGGATGATTTTGGCCTTGATAGGGTAATGCTGCCTGATTATTCCGAGACACTGGATGGTGGCCCGTGGAAAGAATATCAGAAGATACAGCAGGGCGGAACATCTGTAAATGAAATAGCATCTTTAGGGCATTCCTCAGCAGTAATTGAATTAGGCCATACCCTTGAAACAGGAAAAACAGCAGGAACATTTCTTGAAAATAATTTTGCTGTGTCCAGGTTTTCAACAGGCCTCCCTATTGGTATAAAATTAACTGACAAGCTTTTCAGTATTTTTGAAAAATTAAGCAACAGAAAAACACCGGACAAGTATGTTCGTGAACGTGAAAGGCTTGTTGATTCATATGCTGACGGGCACAAGTATATTTTTGAAAAAAAAGCAATTGTGTATGGAGATGAAGACCTTGTAATATCAGTAGCATCTTTTCTGTTTGAAATTGGCATAATCCCTGTTCTTTGCGCAAGCGGAGCCCATACAGGAAATCTTAAACGCGTCTTATCTGAGATAGCAGCCTCTTATGACAGAGAAATTTTAATCTGTGAAGGCATTGATTTTGAAAACATGTATGAACAAATCCAAAGTTTGGACGCAGATTTTATGATCGGTAATAGCAAAGGGCATTATATTGCTAAGAA
>JAGLSM010000146.1 GCA_023135745.1 Spirochaetota bacterium
GAAAAAATAAAATTATTCAAAAAAAGTTCAAAATTTATGTCCCTTTTTGTGGATTCATACGTATTAAAAAAGACAAGCTTCAAAAAAATAATTAAAAAGGTGTATACAATGACCTGTAAAATCAGCTTACTTTTCACAATTTTATTTGCTGTCTTCTTTTCCTCCGGTACTCAGGATATTTTAATTGATAACGGTAAAAACTCGCAGTTCAATCTGCAGATAAAAATAGACAGTCTTTCCAGATCAGTAACCCCTCTTTCAATTAAAGATTTATCTATCTTTGTCAATGACACGGTTAACGGTGCGAAATTAAAAGACATTAGCTGGGTTCCAGGTGGAACCAATACGGCAATTGGTCTAAATATTGAATACAATAAGAAATACACAGTCTCAGTCATTCATAATGAAGGGGATACCAATAATGCAGTCACTTCATCAGTAGATGTGACTCTTTCTCCCGGAATGGGTGCTCTTGTTAAGGTTATTCCGGGTGATACAAAGAGCCTGTCTGTAACATATTTTAGTGTTCAGGACGCACCTGCGGGGTTCACCCTTGTCTGGCAGGAAGACTTTAATACTCTTAATACAAGTATCTGGAATATAGAGACAGGATCAGGAGTTAATGGTTGGGGTAACTGGGAATTACAATGCTACACAGACCGCCCTGATAATGTATATATAGAAAACGGCAATCTTGTCATTAAAGCAATCAGGGAAGACTTCGTTGATCAAAAGGGTGAGACAAAATCATTTACCTCTGCCCGTTTGAACACCCTTGGTAAGGTGTCGTTTAAATATGGAAAAATCCGCGCGAGAATCAAGGTGCCATATGGTAAGGGTATATGGCCGGCATTCTGGATGCTTGGGGACAGTTTTCCTGATATTGGCTGGGCATACTGCGGTGAAATAGATATAATGGAAGTAAAAGCAGGAGATCCCGGAGATATAAAAAACAATATAGTATATGGTACTGCTCATTGGCATAATGGAATTAAGAATGTAGAATATGGATTGCCTTATACTCACTCGTCTCCATTCTATGAGGATTATTATATTTTTGAAGCAGAGTGGGATGGAACATATATCCACACAAGGGTGGCAGCTACTGAGGAAGAATTAAATACTAAAGCTCCATTTTGGTCTATTCTTATTATTGATGAACTTCAGGCTTTTAAAGATAAGTATTTTCATCTCCTTTTGAATGTGGCAGTTGGGGGATTATTTACCGGTATTACTCATGAAAGCGGCATAACAACCCACATGCCGCAGAAGATGTTAGTTGACTGGATCAAGGTTTATCAAAGACCAAATATAGGTTCTGATATTAAAACATCTATCAACACAACGGTTTCTATCGACAATATCAAAAACAACGGCACACTTAATTCAGGCGCAATTATTGGAAAGGCATTTTCTGCCGGAACAATTCAGCAGATAGAGGTGAAGGTGGATAACGAAGAATTTGCAGTTGCCGAAGGTACGGATAACTGGAAGTTCAAGCTTCCAGTTTCGGCCAATAGATGGAAAACAAGGAGTACTCATACAATCAGTGTAAGGGCTAAAGATGTTAATGGATTATATACTGATGTTGTTACAGTAACCATAAAGAAAGGTGTGAATAAGGATATCAACGGCGATGGATATTCTGATCTTGTTGTGGCAGGTGGGAAAGTTTATATTTTTAACGGGAGAGCAACAGGTATTCCCAGTGGCCATTCATCTACTGCTGATTCAATAATTACAGGTTCATCTAAGGCTAATGTTATTGGTGATATAAATGGTGATGGCTACGCCGATCTTATGGTTTCATCTTTGGATGAATCTCTATATGTTTTCCATGGTAAATCAAGTGGTCTTTCATCAGGGGACATTTCTTCTGCAGATAAAGTTATTACAGGGGTTAATGCCAACAGTTTAATTATATCTGATATAAATAATGATGGATATTCTGATCTAATTGCAGGTTCATCTTCTTCGCAGAAAGTTTACATTTTATACGGAGGGTTGAGCGGTATTTCAGTAAATAGCGGTGATTCTTCCGATGCTGTATTAGATGGAGAAACAGGTTTTGGATTATCTATTGCTGCTGGTGATATTAATGGAGATGGTTATATAGACATTGTTGTCAGTCAAGAAGGCTTTACTATAGGTTTAAATAATACGCATGGTATTATTCATTGTTTTTTAGGGAGTTCTTCAGGAATTAGTTCAAAAAATGCTTCTCAGGCAGATTCTAAAATAACAAAGATCTCCAGCCTATTGAGAGGTCGTTTTGGAGATACACTTTCAATAGGGGATATCAATGGTGATGGATATGGGGATTTAATAATATCAGGATATACTGGAGTAACAGCAACACCAAGTGGTTCTACTATATCAACAGTTTATATTTATAATGGAAGTACAACGGGGATTTCAACAAGAGATGCCGGTGCATATTCAGCGACTCTCCATGGGTGTGAGGTTGGTCCTATTGTGGGCGATATTAATAATGATGGATATTCCGATGTTTTGGTTATTCAACTGACTAAGTCAGGGAGTCTTGTAGATTCTGGACGTCTTGGATTCTTTTATGGGAATGAAAACGGGTTTCCCCAATATAGTATTCCAGATAAATCTTTTTCGGATTCGGATGGAATTAAACCTTCAAGAAAATACTTATTGAGAGACCTTAATGGGGATGGGTATCAGGATATTGTCTCTTTCTCAACCATGAAATCTACTTTTACTAGCAGTGATTATGTATATTTATTCACTTTTAATAGTGGGTATACAGAGATTGTATCTAAAGCAGTCCTTAACGGGTTTTCGCTGTTTGTACCGATTAATAAATAATCTTTGCGTTTTATCGCAGATAAATTTGCAAAGGTAAATATAATTTACTATAATATTAGTATTATAAATTATATAAGGCAGGGGTAAAGACGCGATTAATCGCGTCTTTACAAAGATATCGCCGACGTTCTTATGTTAACCTGAGTAAAATGGATAAATAGTTATTTTTTTAGTTTTTATCAGAATTATTGTCCCTTTTTACGGTTTCATACGTATATAACATTGAGAGCATTGTTATTTCTAATAAAATTCTCAATCAATATAAAATTTAAAAAAAGTAGGAGTTAAAAATGAAATTTTTCAAATTATTGTTGTTAATTTCAATCATTGTTTTGGCAATTGGCTGCGCGGGAACCGATCCGGTTACACCTGAAGATCAGAACCGCAAACCAATAGCCAACGCGGGCAGCGACATTACCGTCAAAATTGGTGAAACTGTCAATCTTAATGGGGCGCTTTCCAGTGACCCTGATTCAGATGTTATTACCTATGTTTGGTCTTTTACAAGTAAGCCTGCAGGAAGTGTTTCCAGTCTTGGTAATGCAGACACAGTTACCAATGCTTCTTTTGTTCCTGATAAAGAAGGACAGTATGTTGTATCATTAATTGTTAATGATGGAAAGTTGGACAGCGAAGTTGATACTGTAATTATTACTGTTAATCTGTATAATCCGGATCTTACACCTTACGGTTTAAGCTGTAATGTAACTGAAGTTTTACAAAATGAATTAATCCAAATTATATCCAGTATAAGTAATATCTGGAAAGGCGCTTCGGGATCCTTTAGACTTGCTTATTATCTTTCTTCAGACACAATAATTACTACTTCGGATACTTTTCTCGGATATGCCGGATTCGCTTCTCTTTTATCGAATGAGACAGTTAGTTTAATAACTAATTTAACTGTTTCAGACTCAGTATTTGCCGGTAATTATTACGTTGGTGTAATTGCTGATTATCAGAATACAATTACTGAAGAAGATGAAAACAATAATACTGCATATGTTGTTTCGCAGTTAGAAGTTATTGCCCCGACAAAAAATATCGTTAATGAATCATTTTCTGCTCCTGCGTCTGTAATTTCCGGTCAGAGTTCTGTATTGGTGCCTTATTCTTTAACCAATACCGGTAATACAGCAACCGGCAATTTCAGGGTTGGTGTTTACCTTTCTGAAGACAGTACTATTACAACAGGAGATACACTGATTGGGAATACAACAATTTCTTTAGGTGCGCTAAGCAGTACTTCAGGGAATATTTCTTCAACAATTCCATATTCTACTTCCAAGAAGACTTATTACATTGGTATAATTGCTGATGATCAGAATGCTGTTACAGAAAGTAATGAAGGTGATAATACACAGCTGTCTTCAAGCGATACAGAAATCACACCTCAAAATGTGGATTGGGTTGTTATGGTTTATATAGCGGCAGATAATTCTCTATCAAGCTATGGAGCAACAGACATTAATGAAATGAAAGCAGCTAATCTTGGTGGTCAAAAGGTGAGGGTTATTACACTAATTGACCAAAACACTAGCGCTGATACATATCTTTATGAAGTATTTAATGGCAAGACAGTTCAATTGGCAAGTACTGAATTAGCATTAAATGCGTCAGGGTCGGGTGAATTGAATACCGGAGACCCTGCAAATCTTTCAAAATTCATTGAGTATGTTACAAATAATTATGAAGCAACAAATTATTCGTTAGTCATTTGGAATCATGGAGGCGGTTGGAGAAGTGCAACTCGTACAATATCCGGAACAAAATCATTTAGTTTTAAAACCAAACCTGTAAAATCGGATACTTCTTCTCCCTTAACTAAAGATATTTCTTGGGATGACACATCTGGTTCATTTTTAGGCAATGATGACGTTCAAAATGTATTACAAAATAAGGGAATTAGTCTGCTTTGTATGGATGCATGTTTTATGGGAATGGTAGAGACAGCTTATGAGCTTAGAAAGAGTGTCACAGGAAGTGATTATCTTGTTTTCTCTGAGAATACAGAACCAGCAGGTGGATATCCTTACACAACTATTCTTAATCATTTTCTGGCGGCATCTGATACAAGTGCTATAAACTTTGCTACAATTATTGTAAATGACTATGTGAATTCTTATGGAGCTTCAACCGGGGTCACTCAATCTGCGATAGATCTTTCAAAAATTGGACAGGTTGTGAGTGACCTTAACAACTTTGTTACCTTTTTAGGTGGTCAGTCCCAGAGTAGTCTGGATACGGCAAGACAAAATGTAGAATCATATGATTCAATTTATTATTCTGAATTTGTTGATCTCTGGGATCTAGCGGATCAGTTTGTAGATGCAAGTGCCACAACATTGAAGAATTCGATTTCTACTGCTGTTATTGCTAATGCAAGTAGAAGTGGTAAGCCAAATGCTAAAGGATTATCAATCAATTTTCCATTATATGGATATGATACTACATATATAGATTCAAATAATACAAGGAATATAGATTTCCTTGTTGACTCTACATGGGATAATTTTCTTGAAGGGAAAGCGTTTGTTGACCCTCATGAACCCTCTGATAATTCATTAGGTGGTGCTATTGTGAATAACGGTTATTCTGGTTCTGCCTATACTGGCAATGCTTATGATGATGATATATATACATTAACAGTAACTGCTGGTGGATCAATCTCTGTGTCTTTAACTTCTGTTCCGTCTAATGGTGATCTTGATATTTACTTATTGAATGCTGCTCTAACACAAGTAGCTAGTAGTGATAGCGGGACACTTGGGATAAGCGAGTTTATTAATTATTCCGGTGCAACGGTGCAAACCTATTATTTGGTTGTTACGTATTATCAACCGTGGTATTTTCCATATTTTAATATTAGTGATCCTTATGATATTGCCTT
>JAGLSM010000147.1 GCA_023135745.1 Spirochaetota bacterium
TTCTGGGCCGGGGAGACAGTCTCTTTATCGGTCCCGGCTCGCCATTTCCTGTAAGACTTCAGGGCGCATTCCTTTCCGAAGAAGAAGTCGATAAAACTACGGAATACCTGAGATCACTTGGAGAACCCGAGTATAATATGGAAATACTGGAAAATAACGAAAAGGCTATGGATGAAAACGGAAACTCCATAGAAGACGAGCCATTATTCGAAGATGCTGTTAATGTTGTATTGTCAAGCCAAAGAGCATCGGCTTCTTACATTCAGAGAAGACTAAAAGTTGGATATAACAGGGCCGCGAGAATGATAGAGCTGATGGAAGACCAGGGCATCATTGGCCCTCAGAATGGAAGCAAACCCCGCGAAATTCTCATGGGAAACCTTGGCTAGATTTGAGCGCCGAGGGTAACTCCGCCTGACCATTCTTTGTTATCTTCAGCATAAACCATGTATACTACAAAAGCCGGAATCAAGACCTTCCTCAAATAGACCCTTAATGACAATCCGTAACTAAAAACAGATTTTGTTTTATTATCCTGTGAATCAACAAATAACGCATGGTCCAAAAACGGAACAAAGGAAACTATGAAGCTGCTCAAAGTCCATAAAGGCACTCTATATTCGGTAACTGTGTTTAAAAAACGGTCTGTTTTATACTGACTGTCAAGGTAGCCTCTGATACCATAGGCGTATTCATTGACAGAACCTCCGAGTTTGAATTTATATCCATAATCAAGATCCCATCCCACCGCTCCGATATTCACAAAAATCAGATTATGTCTAGCCAATGGATTTAAAGCAATCTGAATCTTCCAGGATATGAAACGCCTTTTTAATTTTGACTGTATAATTGAAATGTCAGTATCGAAAGAAACCCTTGCCCTGAAACCGTAAACATAATCTTCAACATAGTTAAGACCCTCATACATTAATGATATATTCAAGAGACTTCCCCATTCTGCTTCAGGAATACTGCCGATGCCGTCAAATTCATTTTTTAATAAATTAATTCTCATACTTGCGGTAAATTTTTTATAAAGCCGGTAGTCCAGATTTAATATGCTTCCGCTCTTCCTCTGTCCATATTCACTTACAATAGCGGTTCCATTGTAATTATAATATGTCTTATAAATAGAAAGAATTGTCGCGGAAAATAGAAGCCCTTCAGTAAACAGATCCCTGAAGACAAAAATACCCATCCCGCTTAAATGATCATCAGAGTATAACAATCCCAAACCCATCTGATTCATTGTCCCCATAAAATTACCCTCGAGAACACCAAGTCCGAACATCCACTTTTTTTGATTGTATGAAATCAGAGGAATAGGAAAAAGCGTCCATTTATCCTTGATCGAGAGATAGATATCAACATTATCTCCAAAGGTCTTGAAACTAATTTTGACATTAAAAAAAAATTTCAGGTTATTAAGCATTTTCTTGATTTTAAGTTTTATTTTTTTAAGACTTCCGTTTTGAAAAACCTGCCCTTCCCTTATTCGGATAGCCTTTAAAATGGCTTCTCTTCGGGTCCGGACATTTCCCTTGATAATTATTTTTCTGATAATCCACTTCTTGTCTTTATTGTGAATCTCAGAAGTATCCGCGTTTAAATTAAGCTGGAAGACAATCAGAAAAACCAGCATATATCTTAATATTTTTTTTAGAAACATATCATAAAGATAACACATCGACTAAAACCTGTAAAGGGATAGAACGCGATTAACTGTGTTCTATCTATTAGAAAATACCTCGATAAATTCTTTGACATTTCAACCGCTTGGAATACCTTTAAGATAAGTTAATTCTATACAAGGATATTAATATGAGGAAATCAATAATATGCCTGGGCTTATTATTTTTAATACTTCCAATTAGATTACTCGGTTATCTCGATCCCGGCAGCGGAAGTTACGTCTTCCAGATTTTGATTTCCATAGCCCTTGGCTCTCTATTTGCCATTAAAGTTTTCTGGAAAAACCTGAAAAACTTTTTCCGGGGTTTGGTTAAGAAAAAATAATCCACATTATGAAAAAAGAAAATACTGCTTCAAGCTCTTTCAGAGATCCGGACGGATTTATTTTTTACAGAAAAAATAAAATTTACCGTCAGATTAATAAATCCTATAAAACAGATTACCATTTGCTTATTAAATCGGGACTCTATAAATCATTGACAAATGACGATCTTTTAATCCCTCATAAAGAAGTTGATATAAAAAAGGAAATACCGGAGCTCGCGTATAAAGTAATACAACCTGAGCCCATAGATTTCATATCCTATCCTTACGAGTGGTGCTTCAGCCAACTTAAAGACGCGGCGCTTACCACAATCAGGATACAAAAAACCGCGCTTAAACACGGAATGTCTCTTAAGGACAGCAGCGCGTACAATATCCAATTCCATAAAGGCAAGCCCGTTTTTATTGATACACTTTCATTTGAAAAATATTCAGAAGGAAAACCCTGGCCTGCGTACAGACAGTTTTGCCAGCATTTTCTCGCACCTCTAGCCCTCGCGTGCTACCTCGATGACAGGCTTATCATGATGATGAGAGATCATATAGACGGTATTCCTCTTGATCTTGCATCTAAACTTCTGCCTTCAACATCCAAATTATCGTTATCTATTTTAACACATATCCACCTTCACGCGAAGAGTCAGAAACATTACGCTGATAAAGCAGTTGTTTCTTCCAATAGGAAGATCAGCCTTTTTGCCCTAACCGCTCTGCTGGATAATCTTGAAAACGCTGTATTAAAGCTCAGTAAATTAAAAATCAATAGAAAAAATAAAAAAACAACCTGGAGCCACTATTATCAGGAAACCAACTATACTGAAGAAGGTCTTAAGGATAAAACCATAATAGTATCTGATTTCCTGAAAGCCTGCCCATCCGGGACGGTCTGGGATATGGGCGCCAACACAGGACGATTCAGCAGAGAGTCATCCGAACAGAATAATTTCACGCTTTCATTTGACGGAGATCCGCAAGCCGTTGAGCTTAATTACAGAACCACTATTGAAAAAGGGGAAACAAACATTCTCCCGCTTGTCATTGACCTTGCAAATCCAAGTCCTAGAATAGGATGGAATAATGAAGAAAGAGATTCCTTTTTAAATAGAGGACCTGCCAAAACAGCTCTGGCTCTGGCATTGATACATCACCTCGCTATTGCAGGCAATCTGCCCCTTCCAAGAATTGCGTCTTTTTTTGCCTCAACCTGCAACTCACTTATCATCGAATTTGTTCCCAAGGAAGACTCTCAGACAAAACGGCTCCTTGCCGTTCGTGAAGATATTTTTACAGATTACAATGAATCATCATTCAAAAAAGAATTCGGCAGATATTTTAAAATCAAAAAAACAAAAAAGATAAAAGATTCTCTAAGAACCCTTTACTTAATGCAGAAAAAATAAAGACTCTTAAAAAAGTTGTCAAAAAGGATTATAATGAAAAGATTTATACCAATCCTTCATACAGTGTTTTTTACAATTTCTCCTGTGCTATACCTCTACTCGCATCTTAAAAGAAGAGTAGAATTTACAGACATTCTGCCGTCCTTCGTTGCTATTATTTTTTCATCGGTATTGATTTTCTCCGTTGTTTTTTTTGCGGTTAAAAAAGAGGGGAAATTTTCAGAGAAAACACTTCTAAAAACAGCCATTCTTTCATCTCTGGCTATCGGACTTTTTTATTCGTACGGACACCTTGTCAACTCTGTAATGCGTTTATTAAAAATGGACGTATATCACTTTGCTAATCACATCATACCACTCCTGCTTATAATTGCTTTATACATCTTTTCATTCCGAAAAATCCTTAAATCAGGTTCAGCTTTTGTAAATACCACAAAACTGCTTAATTTTTTCGCGGGAATATTAATATTTTTTCCTTTATCAGGAATAATTTTTAACAAGAAAAATTCCGCCCCTCTATGGAAGAACATCAAATCATTGTATAAAAACGACAAGATCATTCTCAACAAAGGGCAAATTAAAAAAAAGCCGGACATATATTACATCATTCTTGACCGCTACGCCAGAGAGGACTGCCTGAAAAAATTCTACAAATTTAATAACGCGAATTTTCTTAAATCACTAAGAAACAAAGGATTTTTTGTAGCATCAGGAAGTCACGCGAATTATTTAAAAAGCCTGCATTCAATATCATCGTCCTTAAATATGACGCACCTCAATTCACTTAGTAAAAATGGAGGCAGGATAATCAGGGATAGACAACCCCTTCAATACATCCTGAGAAACAACCGTCTCATGAAACTGCTTAAGAGTATCGGATACGCAACATATTTCCTCGGCACATGGTGGCCGCCGACATCCAAAAATCCTAACGCAGATGTAAATATCAACATTTATCCAATAAAGGATTTTTCAAGCACGTTCATTAAAACTACAGCAATATTTCCCCTTCTTTTAGGAACCGGTATTTATAATGAAAGAAGGACCCAATATAAAAGGGCATTATTGAAATTTAAAAAAATAATCGGGATATCACAAAAACCCGGACCAAAGTTTGTTTTCGCGCACATGCTGCTGCCGCATGATCCATTTGTCTTTGATAAAAACGGTAATTTTATTCCCAGGAATAAGGCAATATACATGAACAAAGATAAGGCATATATCAATCAGCTGATTTTTGCCAATAAAAAAATCAATGAACTTGTCAAAACCATTATCAGTAAATCAAAAATACCGCCTGTTATAATAATACAATCGGATGAGGGTCCTCACCCCAAAAGGTACTTAAAATTAAAACATAAATTCAACTGGCCGGAGGCTGAAAAAAAGGAACTCATGGAAAAAATGTGTATACTCAATGTCCTTTATATTCCGGATTCAAAAAAACTGTATACTGGAATCACACCGGTTAATACATTTCGGCTTGTTTTTAACACATATTTTAATACAAAGCTCAAAATGCTTGCGGATAAAAGCTATGTGTTCAAAAACGATCTCATGCCGTATAATTTTAAGGATATTTCAAAAAAACTGAATTCAAAAAATAAAAATTAGAAAGTATTGATTTAAAAATATTAAGATTTAGTAATTGCGAATTTTAAACGCGGCCGAAATCATCTTCAAGACGTTCAATATCATCTTCACCAAAGTAACTGCCGGTCTGTATTTCAATAAATACAATATTACTCTTACCCGTATTATTTATTCTATGAACAGCCTTCATTGGTATATCTATAGCGTCTCCGGGCGAAACCTCGATATTGTCGTTATCCAGAGTCATTACCCCTGTCCCTGATACAATAAACCAGTGTTCCTGTCTCTTTTGATGACGCTGCAGGCTCAGTCTCTTCCCCGGTAAAACAACGATTCTCTTAACTTTATGGTCAGGTTCATCTGATAATACGGTAAAATTACCCCAGGGGCGCTCATCAAATATTTTCTTATTATTTTCTTGTGTCATTATAGAAGAGTATCCTTTTTCCGGCAAATTATCAAGGAAAACACACACCCTTAATAGGAGAATCGGAGATTAACCATTGTCTAAACCGGGATTTGGATTACTTACCTAACCCTATCCCTTCCCTTAAAGGGAAGGTAACGTTGAAAATTAATTTCGATCATTTTTTTGGAACTTATTAAGCTATTTCCTAATCAATATAGGTATGAGTAACCTTATGCAATCCGGCAGCACACCTGAC
>JAGLSM010000148.1 GCA_023135745.1 Spirochaetota bacterium
TTCCCAAAACATTAAATCTTCTTCAAAATAATTATACTTTTGTTTAAAATAATACTTTATTCCAATATCAACTGAAAAGTATTTTGATATTAAAAATGCAATCCCTCCGCCAATCATCAATGAATGCTTGTTTAAATGCTCATCGGAATAGTATTTGTAACCGGCAGAGATGAATGGCAGTAATACACTATCTTTATTGCTGTTGAAGTAATAACTTGTAAACAAGTTAAGTGATGTTGCATAATCTGTAGAAAATTCTGTAATATAGGAAACTTGTACTCCAATACCTAATCCATTAAAGACAAAATATTGCAGTCCCGGTGATAAAATTAATGTCACATTTTCTTCAGAGTATGATAAAAAAAATTCTCCGTTTATTTTCCAAGAGTTACCAGCTGTAGGAAAAGAATCATCAGCAATAATGAAAGGCGAAAAGAATAAAAAAAAGATAACTATTAAAATTTTCATTTTGTATTCCTCACCGCTTTTTATACTATTACCAAATATATACATTAAAAGATGTTCCAAAGAATAATGATGTTGAATCTGATGATCCTGAATCATTGAGGAGTTGAACCCCGACTAAGAAGTCAAGGGATACATATTTATTAAGGAAAAAAGCAAAGCCAAAGTTTGGGTTTAAAAGGAAATGCATATCGTCGTATTTATCTAAAAGTAATCCTATTTCAAATTTTAAATAGGCACTTGTTTTTGCTATTTTTTCAGCATTGAAATATGTTAGAACTTTAAAGGATATGCCTTTTAGATTGCCTGAGCTCGTCGATGTATCTTTAAGATATGAAATACCAAAACCTACTGCGGAACCCTTAGTAATAAAAAAATCCATATCAACAGCAAGTATGAATTGGTAATCGTCAAAGGTTCCTTCTGAAGCTGCATAAGATATGACCCCGCCAAGGCGTAATGAACCTTTATCAAGCGCAAATTGACTTGAAAATAGAATGGAAGGAATAAGAATTAGAATAATAATGTAATGTCTCACTATTAGTATCCTTAATTAAAATATATTTGCTATTTTAGTTGGATTGTATAATAAAATCAAGTGTTAAATTCACCCAATTAGTTTACATTATTCTGAGTAATTTGCTTAAAACTCTACATTAGTATTGTAATGAACTCTATACACGTGGGTTCATCCAGCTTGAAAAACGCCAGTGTATAGCATATATTCTGTGTGACTATACTATAAAAAGGAAGATTTCTCTATTGAAATTGGAAAAACTTGGTTCGGATCAGTGGTTTACAGATCATGCTAACGAACTATGCGGATCGGAACAGGGCATTGCCCGGATTACCGCTGTTGACCGGGGACGCTATATACTAAGGAATGAAGATGGGGAAGTGCCTGCAGAGTTAACAGGTAAATTTTTGTATTCTGCTGAATCAACAATCGATTTGCCGTGCGTCGGAGATTGGGTTTGCGTGAAATACCACGACTCAGGAAAGTTTGCCGGTATTCATACAATTTTGCCGAGAAAATCATTCCTTCACCGAAAAACGCCCGGGAAGAATATCGAGTTCCAGATGATAGCGGCAAATATTGATGCAGCTTTCATTATCCAATCGTGTCATTTTGATTTTAACGTGCGCAGACTTGAGCGGTATCTGGTAATGGTGAATGATGGACATATAGAGCCATTGCTTATTCTGACAAAGATTGATTTGATCAGACCTGATGAATTGGAGCAATTAATTATGAAAATTCGTCAATCAGGTATTGATACGAGGATTATCGTTGTCAGCAATGTAACCGGGGCCGGAATAGATGAAGTCAATAAAATCATGCTTTCAGGAAAAACATACTGCCTGCTAGGCTCTTCCGGAGTCGGCAAGACTACATTAATTAACCAACTTACTGTTGGCCATAATAAGTTGAAAACAAAAACAGTTAGCGGTACAGGGGAAGGGCGTCACACAACTGCGCGCAGGCAGCTTATTATTCTTGAGCAGGGCGCAATGATTATTGATACTCCGGGAATGCGCGAGTTAGGAATTTTGGGAGCAGGTGATGGGGTTGATGATAGTTTTGCAGATATCCATGAACTTTCGCTTGGCTGCCGTTTTAAAAACTGTGCTCATAACAATGAGCCCGGATGCGCAGTTCTTATGGCGGTAGAAAATGGTAAAATAAACGAAAAACACTATCAGAATTATTTAAAACTCAAAAAGGAATCGGAATTCTATGAGATGTCATATTTAGAAAAGCGGAAAAAAGACAAAGCATTTGGGCGATTAATCCGCTCTGTAAAGAAGCATAAGAAAAAATAAGATGCTGCCTGGATATATACATAGTGCTTCAGTTTTGCTTATAAATATGATTAATGTTTCAAGGTTGGATAAAGCTTAGATTGAGCTAAAAATATAAGTTGAAACTAACTTTATATCGTATTATTATTCTTCCATCAAATATATCATGGAGGGTTATATGTCTAAAAAAACCGCAATAATTACTTTTTGTTTATTACTGGTGTCGATAGGTAATTTATTTTCAGCACATCCTTTTCTCACCGATGATTATGGAACTGTTACCAAAGGCGTCGTAGAGATTGAGCTGGGTAATGATTTTCAGCCAGGACAGAAAACAGGGTCAAGCTATCTTAACCTGAAACATGGTCTTACAGACAGAATGGAAATTGACCTGACATTTTCTTATGAATATCCGCAGACATCCCCGCTTAATGTATTTTTTAAAATTCATATACTCAAGGGCAGTACTGTCAATTTATCGGCAGGGATTTCTCATGATCTGGGGAAAGATGCTTATGATTACATTCTCATATTATCTCAGCAATATGGAAACCTTGCAGTCAACTTCAATATTGGCGGAATAGATAATTTTAACGCGTTTATTCTCGGAATATCCCCAGTGTTTTCTTTGAATGATCGGCTATCTGCAGGTTTGGATGTGAGCAGTCAAATTAAAGATGATATTCAAAGCCTTTCTATTGGAGCCGGTATTACCTACACGTTAGAGGAAAATCTAACTGTTAGCGCGGGTGGTTTTGTCGATATCAAAAATAATTCTGAACTAAACCTCAGCTTTGGATTGACAATGGATTTATAAATTGTATGATAAATAATCTCAATTTTTTTAATGATTCCTGTCTATCTACATTTTTATTAATATAGTTTTTCATAATGCTAAATATTTATTATTCTTATTTAAGTAAGTGAATCTCTTATTAAGCTTGAGAGTTCCAGAATAAATTGGAAAAAATTAGTAATACCTAATAATTAAAATTCCAACACATCTGATATTTTTTTTTGGAATATACTGCGACTGCCGCTCAGCACAAGTTTAAAACTAAAAAGGTATAATTATGGATTTAAAAAAATATGTAAAAATTGAAAATATTAATGTTTACCTTGAAGCTAATGATAAACCTTCGGTCTTAAATGAGCTTGTTAATATTCTTGATAATAATGGTGAAATTACTAATAAAGAGGAAATCCTGAAGGATGTCTGGAAGAGGGAAAACTTGATGAGTACCGGACTTCAGAGTGGAATAGCAACTCCTCACGCGAAAACTGAACATGTTGATACGATGAAAGTAGTAATTGGCCTAAAAAAGACTGGTATTGACTTTGATGCTTTGGATGGCTTGCCTTCAAATATATTTATACTTCTGCTATCCCCTATGAGTTCAAAAGGACCTCATGTGCAATTTCTTGCAGAGATTGCAAGGCTTCTTCATAATGAGGAAGACAGGGCAAGGCTTCTTGCTTCTGAGAACGCTGATTCGATTTATAACTTTTTTACCGGTTAATAAATATGTCTAAATTCTGTATTAAGATTATTATTGTTATTTTTTCACTTCTTATTCTGTTTACAGGAGCGGTCTTTGCTTCAAATACGGATAAAAATCCTTCAATGACTCATCACATGATGCTCCTTGTTATTCAGCTTGGAATAATAATTTTTGCGGCAAAGTTCGGAGGTATAATTTTTGATAAATTTCTTAAAATGCCTGCTGTTCTTGGAGAGCTTTTTGCCGGGATTCTAATTGGACCGTATCTATTGGGAAGTATTGCTCTTCCGGGATTTTCTCATGGATTATTTGAAATGGCAGGAAGTTTTCCAATCAGCACTGAACTGTACGGTATTGCAACAGTAGCTTCAATTATATTGCTTTTTTTAGCCGGGCTTGAAACGGATTTTGCAATGTTTCTCCGCTTCTCTTTTGCGGGTTCATTAATCGGTATCGGCGGAGTGGTTTTCTCATTTGTTACAGGGGATCTTGTCGCGGTTTTTTTGAGCAATCTTATTTCTGATAAACCTATTGGGTTTATGCATCCGATTGCTCTATTTTTAGGAACTATTTCTACGGCTACCTCCGTTGGTATTACAGCGAGGATCCTTTCCGAAAAAAGAAAGATGGATTCTCCTGAGGGTGTTTCAATTCTTGCCGGCGCTGTAATTGATGATGTAATCGGGATTATTTTACTTGCGATTGTTCTTGGGATCAGCAGCGCCTTGACAGGCTCCGGCGGATCTCATAACCTTGACTGGAGTAAGATTGCTCTGATAGCGGGAAAGGCTGTTGGGTTTTGGCTTATTGCGACAGTACTCGGCCTTATATTCGCAAAAAAGATTGCCGCCTTTTTAAAGAAATTCAGTCATGGAGTTATGGCTTCCATTGCTTTGGGATTTGCGCTTCTTCTTGCCGGTTTGTCCGAAATGGCCGGTCTTGCTATGATTATTGGTGCCTATATAATGGGTTTATCTTTATCAAAAACAGATATTGCACATGTTATTCAGGAAAAACTCTCGCCCCTATATCACTTTTTTGTTCCTGTATTTTTTACAGTAATGGGAATGATGGTGGATTTTTCAGCTTTTTCTTCAACTAATATAATCCTCTTTGGTCTTATTTACTCGGTTACTGCTGTAATTTCGAAAATGCTTGGCTCAAGTCTTCCGGCATTATTTATGGGTTTTAATCTCAGGGGCGCTATCAGGGTTGGAATTGGAATGGTTCCCAGAGGAGAAGTCGCGTTGATTGTTGCGGGAATAGCTCTTTCAGCAGGACTGATTCCTCCAAGTATTTTTAGTATTGCAATAATGATGACTATGATTACAACTCTTTTTGCTCCTCCGGCGCTTGTTTGGGCTTTTAAATCCGATAAGAGAGGAACAAAAAAAGAGGTATCTACCAAAGGCGAGGAAATTGAAGTCCTTGAAATGGAATTCAGAAATATCCAGACAACAAACATGCTGATGGAGAGTCTTTTATCCTCTTTTAAGGAAGAGGAATTTTTTGTTCATATGATTGATATAAATTGCCGTTTATACGCAATACTGAAGGATGATATTTCGGTTTCTTTGAGACATTATCCTACAAAAGTTCTTATAGAATGCAATAATAAGGATCTTCAGTATATTAAATTCATTTTTGCGGAATCGATACTGGAACTTGTTGAAATAATTAATGAAATAAAAGACTCGTCCGATTTAAAACAAAAACCCAAAGATCTTTTCAGCATCTGAGTCCCAATTTAGATCGGGATTGAACAACCTAACAAACAAAAATTCATATGAAAAAGTATCAGTTGCATAACCTCATTTTTTTGAGAAATGTACTGTTTGAGTATCAAATG
>JAGLSM010000149.1 GCA_023135745.1 Spirochaetota bacterium
TATGAAAAATTCAACACTATTATAGATAATAATATATAATGACCTATATTATAATAAAAAGTTAATACAGTTATACCGAAATTAATGAGAATTTTTTGGAGTCAAATAAAACTTCGCGTCTTTGTAGGAGAAATCTTTTAAATTCCTCATTCGTAAAATCCGCCTTATATCCCAGTACGGGACGCAGATCTGCGTCCCTCTATGCCTTTTTCCTTTTAAATAACCGCCTTATATCATTATCAATCATATATAAAGCAGGTATAAGAAAAAGAGTAAGTGTCGTAGCAAAAACAAGTCCCCAGGAAATCGCGAGAACCATTGGACCTACGGTAAAATCATAACCGCCGATTCCATAAGCGGTCGGCAGAAGTCCGGCAGCCGTTGTAACCGTAGTGAGAAGAATCGGCCGCAGTCTTGTCCTTGCGGCTTCTATGACCATATCAATTAGATTCTTATTTTTTGCATTTTTTCTCTTTGTGTTTATAAAATCCATAAGAACAAGCGAGTCATTCACAACAACTCCTGCAAGACCTATAATCCCCAATAATCCAAACATACTGAAATTGGTCCCATGAATTGTATAAGCAATAATTACACCTATTAGGCCGAATGGGATTGCGGCAATAACTATTAGCGGCTGACTGAATGAGTTGAACAAAAGAACCAGCAAGAAATAAATAGCAACAATTGCAACCATAAAAGCCATTCCCAGCGATTCCATTGTCTTTGCGCTTTCTTCAGCCTCACCCATAATTTTAAATGTTACGCCGGTGTACTTCCCGGATATTTTTTCAAGTTTTTTATTCAGGATTGTAAATACATTAACAGGGCTGGTATTCTGATCTATATTTGCTGAAATCTTTATTGTTCTGTCTCCATTATAATGGAAAAGCCTCTTGATAGACGTTTTTTCCCTGATATGTATTAAATCCCTGATTGGGATTAAACGCCCTTGAGTGTTTGAAATTTTGATTTTATTAAGGGTCTTGCGGTTACGTCTGAACCTGTCTCCCAGCATAACCCTGTAACCAATTCTTTCCTCCTGTGTCTGAAGATAGGTTACCACAGTCCCGTTAAACGCAGTGCGGATTGCCTCCGCCACCTGATGCGAGTACAAACCGAATCTTGCAATCCTTTGATAGTTCAATTTTATTCGAAGTTCATCTTTTCCGGTTTCGTAATTATCATCAACCTCATAGGTCCCGATAAACAGCCCTGCCTTTGTTAACAATCCACGGTATCGCTGCATAACTTTTCTATATATCCCGGAAAGAATTTCCCCTGTACGAATCCTTTTTTTACTTGAACCGGACTTGAAATAATATTGACCCTTTTTGATATTGAGTTCAAAAGCTTTTTTCAAGAATGCAGTATCTTCTTTATCCTTAAGTCCTCCTAGAACCTGATTTTCAAACACATTTTTTTTAAAGGATTTATTTAGCCCTTCTTTTAAACTAAGAATGTTTTTTCTGAAATCAAATGTACCTGAAATATTATTACGTTTAAATATTCGGGAAACAAACTTTCTGTCTTCTTCATTATTAAGCTTCTTTAGCAGGACTTTGTTAAAATAGCCGGATTTGTATGAAAGCTTAATTTCAAAAATACTTCTCAGATCCTTTAACGCCTGGATCCTCTGCTTGTCATTATTGCTTACAATCTCAAGTTCAATAGGCCTTCCTGCAGGAGGTCCCCCTGCATCCACATAAAACTGGAATTTCTTAATTACTTTTATCCCGGACATTTTATCCGTCAGTTCTCTGATCATTTCCCGAGCCGTTATTTTACGGATATTGGCTGAAGTCATATATACGATTATTGTAAAATAATTAGAGTCCTCTGAACCTCCGAACATACCCTGCCCTACCTGGGTTATAAATGATTCAATAACATTTTTTGGGTACCCTTTTAAAGCCTTTTCAACAACCCTGATATCATCCGCGGTCTTTTTTAATGAACTCCCTCTTTTTGTCTGCCCCATTATGTAAAAAATCTTTGCCTGATCTTCATCAAACATAACAAACTTCATGTTTGTTACAGCATGCCATCCGGAAACCCCAAGCAATGTAATAAAAATGAGAACCAGAAAATATCTTTTTTGTAAAGCAAGCCTGATAAGCGGTTTGTATTTATTTTCAAGCCATATAAATAATTTTTTATCAGCACTTCTCTCTTTTTTCTTTTTAATCTTTTTCTGTCTGATCCTTGTATGAGAAAGGTGTTGAGGGAGAATAAAAAAAGCTTCAAAAAGACTTGCCAATAGCGTAAAAGCAATAACAAGAGGAATCTCATAAGCAAAATCTCCTGCTGATCCTGACATAAAAAGTATTGGTAAGAACGCTATGATGGTAGTTGTAATGGTCGCCATAACAGGAAGACTAACTTCATAGACTCCATCAAGAGCAGCTTCCTTCCAGGTTTTACCTCCAAGATGATGACGGTAAATATTTTCAGCAATTATTATCGCGTCATCAACCAGCATACCCAGAACTATAATGATTCCTGATAATGAAATAGTATTTAAAGTGACACCGGTTATATACATAAAAACAACAGAAAGAAAAATTGAAACGGGAAGCCCGGCCGTTGTCCATATTGCCGTTTTATAATTCAAAAAAAGAAACAGTATAATTACAACAAGAGCTAAACCTATTAACGCATTATTTAAAACAATTGACAGCTTATTGCGGGTTTCTTCTGACATATCGTTGGCATAGTCGAAGATTATGTTTTTACCCTTTACCGACTCCGCATATTTTTTAACACATTCCTTAACCTGACTGATTGTTCTGATTATATCAGCATTTTCTTTTTTAATTATTGTAAGTCCAAAACCTTTTCTTCCATTGTATCTAATTATGGAAGTCTTTTTTTCATATGTATCAACAACCTTTGCTACTTCCTTAAGGCTTATTTTATTACCCTCAAAATTACTCCTGAGAATCGCGTTTTCTACATCTTTGATATTCTCAAATCTTGATACCGTTATAATCCCTTTCTCGGATATATAGGATTCAAGATTTCCTCCGGCTACATTAATATTCTGACTTTTTAAAGTCAGAATTATATCATTAAACGAAAGATGGTTCGCATTTAATTTATCAATATCAACCTTTATCTGCACTTCCCGGTCATTTATACCCTTGGTATTAGCTTTACTGACCATTGACAGATTTTGGATTTGTTTTTTTAGTTCCTTGGTTCTATTAACCAATTGTCTTTCAGTCAGTTTATCGCTTGACAGAGCAACCTCAATAACAGGAAAATTCTGAACCTTCCATTCCCATATATACGGTTTGTTTTTTATTTCTGCCGGAAGAGTATTTACATTATCTACAGCACGGCGGATATCCTGCTTTACCTTTTCCAGATCCGATACATCAGACTCCATTGTTATCTCAATCTCTGAAAGGTTTTCTAAAGATATTGAAGTGTATTTTTGTATACCATCCACACCCTTAAGCTCATCTTCAATTGGAATAGTAACATTTAATTCAACATCCTCAGGAGAGGCGCCCGGATAAACCGTAGTAATTGTAATCTTACGCATGTCAACCTTAGGAAGGCCTTCACGTTTAATAAGATTTGAAGAAATAATCCCAAGAATTATTATCCCCGCGAGCATCAAATTAACAAGCAGCGGTCTGTCTATAAAGTATTTAAATATATTTTTCATGATTTTAACTCAACAATTTTATTTGTCACATGGAACAATATATAAAATATGTGACTTGTTTATTATCAAGGTGTTTTTAGTACGTTCCTTGTTTATTTTAGCATCAAAAACTGCTATGAATTTTTCATCAGTTGAAATAATGTCGCTTATCCTGCTTCGGGAATATGTTCCGGTAGTGGACATAATTTTCCCCTCAATTGATGTCCCGTCAGACATTTTGATTATAAGTTTCTTTTCAACTCTTTTGAAATTTGACTCTTTCATTATCCATCCCTTCTCTTTTCAACCTTCTTTTGATTAGGGTATTTAAAACTCTCTGCATTGTGCTCAAATTACTAACGCTGATCGAGGCCGAATCACCCATAAATTGTAATACAGTTTTTACCATTGAACTTCGAAGTATACATTGCTTTGTCTGCTCTTTTTAAAAGCTCATGTTCAGTCTCAGCATCAAGCGGATATGAAGCAACTCCTCCGCTTACGGTTATGGCATCGCCCTCTTCCTTTAAGAACTCTCTGATTCTTTCTGCTATTACCACAACTCCCCTTGAGTCTGTCTCAGGACATATGACAATAAATTCCTCACCGCCGTAACGGCAGATTGTATCTTCTTCTCTGCACGATTTTTTTAGTATATCGCCCATTTTTTCGAGTATCTTATCAGCCTCCATATGACCATATGTATCATTAAATTTTTTAAAATCATCTATATCCAGAAGCAGCACAGTAAGAGCTTCATTATACCTTTTTGATCTGTTCAATTCACTGCTGAGACAAATATCCAGGTATTTTCTATTATAGACCCCCGTAAGCTCATCAATCAAAGCATATTTCATTGTTCTTTCATAGAATCTAAGTTCAATTATTTTAGGATTTTTGAGGAATTTATTTATGTTAATGAAATAATCAAGAAGAGAAACACGAAACCCTATTTTTCTGCCAACCTTGATATTAAGAGAATTCATGTGTTTAAGTATTTCATTCCAGTAAAACTCAGCCTTCTCTCTTGTAAAGGTCAGATTAACAAGAATCTTAAAGAGATCTATATAAAAATCATCTCCGCTCCTTTTATGGATTGCTTCGAATTCCTGTAAAATCTTATCTTCATTATCAGAGTCTTCATTTAGAATTACTCCAATTTCCCTGCCTAAGGAAATATTCCCGGTTTTTAACCTTTCAACTTCTGAACGCATTTCCATCAATTCATCCCTTGAGAGTTCTCCTATTCTCTCAAAAGCGCTGATTGTGTCATATGCACTAATTAACTCCTGTTTCCCAAGGTCTACAGTTTTTTCATATGCTTTGAGCATTGATTCCTGAAAAAGACGTTCAGAATCCCCAAGGTTCAAGGTGTTTTCATACCCCTG
Source organism: Spirochaetota bacterium (assembly GCA_023135745.1). Taxonomy (GTDB): domain Bacteria; phylum Spirochaetota; class JAGLSM01; order JAGLSM01; family JAGLSM01; genus JAGLSM01. The sequence continues at coordinate 5,044 of JAGLSM010000149.1, forward strand.
CACTACAGACTCAAGAAATTGGTTAGTCTCTTCAGCATTTTCCAGCTTTTTCTTGGTTTCTTTTTTTAACTCTCTTAGAGTCTTCTGTAATTTTTTGATTTTCTCTTTATCTGTCATGCTTCAATCCAAAAAGTGAAATCATCACCAAATTATTAAAATCTAAATAAGTCTTATACATCGATCTAAAATACCTGAACAATAATTCAAACTACAAAGCACTATAGTTTGATATTATAGTATATCTCAATATTTTCAATAGTTTTTTCGCAGAAACCGGAAATTTAATCAATGGAAAAAAACATGATTAGACTTAATAAAGAGTGTGCGGTCCGAAAAATAGAGTCTTTAACAAAAGAAGGTTTGACATATTCTTAAAAAAGTGTCATAAATAATACGAGGGTACTTCTATTAATTTAATTTATTCCAAAAGGAATATTGGAAGTGGAAAAAAAT
>JAGLSM010000015.1 GCA_023135745.1 Spirochaetota bacterium
TCGCAAGAAGTGATATGGAAACCTGCTCACCTGTTGAAAGAAGCATATCCATTTCTCTGATATGCGGTTCTTTACTGATTTTATGAGCAAGGCTTGTCAACCTGTCAGTCACTCCGCTCATTGCAGAAACAACTACGACTACCTGATAGCCTTCTTTTTTACTTTTTATTATTCTTTTGGCAACCTTTTTTATCCGTTCGATACTTCCTACGGATGTTCCGCCATACTTCTGAACGAGTACCGCCACATTAAACTCCAAAACAAAATTAAATTACACCGGTAAAATATAGGCAATACCTAAGTTTACGGCAAGAGGAATAGAATCTAATGCATTTACCTCTATCTAATAGATCGAGGTAAATGCATTAAAATCAACTTAAGTTTTTCCCATATCTATGATTCGAGCTATTACCCAGGGACTTTTCTTGAATTTTTTAGTGAATAAACGGCGCGTTTCAATCTGTAAAAGCTGCGATAACGCCTTTGATGATTTAACACCCTCGTAAAGAGCATTCTGCGTCTCCCCTTCAAGTATATCGCAAAGACCGCTTATAAATTCCTGATATTCATCAGCAGGAAAGAAGCCGCGAATTGTTATTGACACTCTGCCTATTTCATCTCCGCGTCTTGGTAAAACAACAAAGGCTACCCCGTTTTTACTAAGGATCTGTTTTTCATCAGACATTTCAATTAATGAAGTTTGAGTTTCCTTCCGGTTTTCAAGACTAACTTTCCCGTTTTTTAAAACAATCCCCTGATTGTTATACGGAAAAAGTATATTAGCTTTTTTCAACCCTGCGTTACGGGCGATTGATTCAACATTCAAAGCTGTAATGATTTCAGAATGCATTGGTATAATATTGGATGGACTTATTTCCTTAAATAAAAATTCCAGTTCCTTCCAGGACGCATGCCCTGATGTGTGCACAGGGTAAGCAGGTGATATGTAAATACGTCTGGTTTTTTCAGAAATCCTGTTTAAAAGAGAGGTCATTCTTCTGTAATTTCCCGGGATAATCCTAGCTGAAACAATAATGCAGTCTGTTTTCTCCGGGAACTTCGGATTGTCTTTTAATTTATTGAACGAAGAATCTATATCCCCCTGGGAACCGGAGAGAAGAACCAGACAGTCTTTTTCTTTTAATGAATTATTAAACTCGGGGTATACCTTCCTCGGAAAAGAAACAGGATCAATATTGGCTGCAATCTCCAAAGTAGTCTTTATAGCATTTCCGGAAACATAAACCTTACGGCCTGTAGCTTGGGCTGCTTTTAAAAATGATTTCATCCTCGATATATGTGAAGAAAATAAAGTCGCGAAGACTCTCCCTTTTTCATTATTGAAAATCCTGAAAATTTCATTGTTTATCAAATCTTCATTTAATGATCTTGAGGGAGCTGACGCATTTACAGACTCTGTGATTAGTAAATCAATCCCCTCCGGCAGGAGTTTTTTAATAGAGTCCGTCATCCCGGATGTACCGGTATCATTCAAATCATTTATACAAAAATCACCGGAAACAACTATTCTCCCCTGCTGGGTATCAATAACAAAACCGACGGCGCCCGGAATACTATGATCTACATTAAAGCCCGCAATCTTTATCGTGGAAAATGAAAACCACTCTTCAGGAATAAGTCTTTTACCGGTAATCTGATGACGAGTTTCAAGAAAACACAGCGTTTCTCTACTGCCGTAAATTTGTATTTCAGGAAAAAATGAAACAAGATACGGAACAGCCCCTATATGATCTTCATGACCGTGAGTTAAAAACAATCCCCTGATTTTATCTTTTGCTAGTTCTATATTTTCCATATAAGGCAGGACAGGATCTGAATTATCCTGAATTTTTATACCGCAATCTATTATCAGGGCATCTGTTTGTGTTTCAATCAGAAGCATATTACGGCCGAACTCACGCATGCCTCCAAGTATTTTAATACAGCAATTCGAACTAGAGTCCCGTATGACCAAATCCTCCGCTTCCTCTGTCTGTGTCATCAAGTTCATCGACTTCTAAAAATGCAGGATGCAGAACTCTTTGAAAAACCATCTGGCCGATACGCATCCCGGGCTCAATTGTAAAACTCTCATTACTGTGATTCTGAAGTATTAATTTCACTTCACCTCGGTAATCCGCATCGATGGTTCCGGGAGAATTTAAAAGCGTTATTCCATGTTTAATCGCAAGTCCGCTTCTCGGTCTTATCTGAGCTTCTACATCATGCGGAAGCGCCAACTGAAAACCTGATGGAACCAGTAATCGGCTGTTGGCAGGCAGTTCCACAGGATCATCAAGACATGCATAAATATCATAACCTGCCGAGTGTTCTGTAGCTCTTCCCGGAATTTTTGCGTTTTTTCTGCACAATTTTATGTGGAGGTTTGCCATAATAAATTCCTAAAAAAGATTAAAACTTGTAATTTTTTACAATCCGAATGTGACTTGAAGGACCGATTGTATTAATGGAATAAGGTTTGTTTGAAAATAATTGATCAATCATATTTGATATATCTTTCAGGCTTATTGCTTCAATTTCTTTCAAAACTTCAGACATTGGAATATGCCTGTTAAAATATATTTCTTCGGACGCGATTCTGTTCATTCTTGTTTCGATACTTTCTTTGCCGAGTATTATATTTCCCTTTATCTGTTCCTTCGCAGATTTAAGCTCATCTTCGGTTATACCCTTATTCATGAGACTGTCAATTTCAAATTTAATAAGATCAAGAACCCTTTTTAAATATGACGTAGAGGTTCCGCAATAAATACCAAAAACACCGCCGACTTTATACAGGGATATATAACTGTATATCGAATAACATATACCTTCATTCTCCCTGACCTTTTGATACAGTCTTGAACTCATACTTGCACCGAAAATTATATTTAAAATATAGAGAATATACCTCCTTGGATCGGTCCTTTTAATAGAAGGCATTCCAATGATCAAATGTACCTGTTCAAGCGGTTTTTTTAGAGTTGATTTTATACATGAAGTAACGGGATCTTTTTGCTGAATCATCTTCTTCATTGAAGCATCCCGACGCGGCAGATTCTCAAGAAATTTCTTTATATTCTTAAAACTGAATTTCCCGGTTACAGCAACTATGAGTTTGTCATTTGTGTAATTTTTTTTATAAAACCGAAGGATATTTTGTCTATTAATTGAATTAATAGTCTCAACCCTTCCAACTACAGGATTGCCGATTACATCATTGTACCATAGTGATTTAATAAACCGGTCGTGAATTAACTCATCGGGAGTATCTTCATACATCTTTATTTCTTCGAGTATTACCTGCTTTTCCCTGTCTATCTCTTTGGAAACAAATGCAGAACGATAATACATATTAGACAAAAGATCCAGTGCCATGGGATGATGTTCTGCTACAATATTGGTATAATAACAGGTATATTCCCGGGCAGTAAAGGCATTGATTATACCGCCTACACCGTCAATTTTACGGGCAATTTCATATGCTGAATATCTGTCGGTTCCCTTGAAAAGCATATGCTCAATAAAATGAGAAAAACCGCTGGTTTTTTCATTCTCCATAGAAGAACCGGTTTCCTGCCAGAAACCAATCGAACATGTCTCCGTATGAGGTATCTTTTCGCCAATCAGCCTTATTCCGTTTGGAAGCTGAATCTTACGAACCAAATCTTATCCTCTTGTATCAATACTCAAGCAGTTTATTGTATCGTTTTTAAATTGATTCTGCCGAGTTTGTCAATTTCTATAACTTTTACTTTTATCTTATCTCCCTCTGATACAACATCAGAAGCTTTCTCAACCCTCTTCTCGGCGAGTTTTGATATATGGCAAAGTCCATCTTTACCAGGCACAAGTTCGATAAACGCGCCAAAATCAACAACTTTTCTAACAGTTCCATTATATTCAGTGCCTACTTCAATCTCGGTTGTTATTCCCCTTATTATCTCAAGAGCTTTTTCCGCGCCTTCTGAATCAACACCTGCAATAGAAACCTGACCGTTATCTTCAATGGAAATTGAAGTACCAGTTTCTTCCTGGATTCGCTTAATTGTTTCTCCGCCCTTGCCTATTATAGAACCAATCTGATCTTCCTTGATTTTAATGGTTACAATTTTAGGAGCATACTGTGATATATCCGGACGGGGTTTTGCCATAACCTCTTCCATCTTGTCTATAATAAATAAACGGCCGGCCTTTGCCTGTTCAATTGCTTTTCCAAAAATATCAAAGGTTATTCCCTGCACTTTTATATCCATCTGAAAGGCGGTTATTCCTTTTTTTGTTCCGGTTACTTTGAAATCCATATCACCAAGATGATCTTCAAGACCCTGAATATCGGTAAGAATCTTAAAAGAATCCGCGGAATCCATTATCAGACCCATTGCAATTCCCGCAACAGTATCCTTAACAGGAACTCCTGCATCCATAAGAGCAAGACATCCGCCACAGACCGAAGCCATTGAGGATGAACCGTTAGATTCCAGAATTTCTGAGACAAGACGAATAGTATAAGGAAAATCAGAAGGATCAGGCAGGATACTGGTTAATGCTCTTTCTGCCAGCATTCCATGACCTATTTCACGTCTTCCGGGACTTCCAAACCGTCCGGTCTCACCTACTGAAAAAGGAGGAAAGTTATAATGCATCATAAATTTTTTCTCTGAATCACCCTCGAGATTATCCATACGTTTAGCGTCTCTGGCATTCCCAAGGGTTGTAACAACAAGGGCTTGAGTCTGTCCTCTTGTAAATATCGAGCTGCCATGAGTTCTTGGAAGAGCTGAAACTTCACAGGTTATTTTCCTGATCTCATCCAGTTTTCTTCCATCAGGTCTTATGCTATCTTCAAGGATTTCTCTTCGCACCGCTTCCTTTTCAAGATTATGAAGCACCTTATCAACCTGTACCATTTCATCTTCTGATTTACCATTGCCTGAGAAATGCCCAAGGGATTCAGTCATTACTTCTCCGACGGCTTCGTATCTTGCCATTTTCTCGGGATTTTTGTTTGCCTTACTCAGCTTTTCATAAGAAAACTTACGCACTTCTTTTTCCAAAGCATCATCAATCAAAATGGCAGTAAACTCCATTTTAGGCTTACCTGCTTTTTCAACAAACTCATTTACAGCCGCGACAACAATCTTTATAGCTTCGTGAGCAGCTTTTAATCCCTCGAGAAATTTTTCTTCAGATATAAAATTAGCGTGACCCTCAACCATAAGAATTGCATCAGCACTTCCGGATACTATAAGGTCAAGATCAGACTTTTCTATTTCTTCAAAACTTGGATTGATAATAAATTGATCATCTATCATACCGACACGGCATGAACCTACAGGTCCGCCAAAGGGGATATCCGATATACTTACCGATGCCGCAGCTGCAATCATGGCTAAAATATCAGGAGGATTAACATGGTCAAAAGATATTGTTGTGGGAACAACCTGAACCTCGTTCATAAATCCCTTAGGAAAAAGAGGTCTCATGGGCCTGTCAATCATCCTTGATGTTAATATTTCTTGATCTTTTGGACGGCCTTCTCTCTTAATAAATCCGCCGGGAATTTTACCCGCGGCATAAAATTTCTCATTATAAGCGACTTGCAGAGGAAAATAATCCATAGTCGTTGGTTTTTTAGAAGCTGTTACAGCACTTAATACAACAGTTCCTCCCTGGGTTGCTAAAACAGAACCATTGGCCTGTTTTGCAAGCTTTCCGGTTTCGAGTTTTATTTCTTCATTTCCAATTTTAAAACTTACACTAACTGTTTCCATTTATTTATCCTTAATAGTTAAAATTCAAATAAAAAAAACCGGAAATGCTACTTTCTCAGACCTAACTTCTCAATAAGACTTCTATATCTTGTGATATAATTATTTTTAAGGTAGTTAAGAAGGCGTCTTCTCTGCCCTACGAGCTTTAAGAGACCTCTTCTTGAATGATGATCTTTTTTATGAGTTTTGAAGTGTTCCGTAAGATTGCTGATTCTCTCTGTGAGAATTGCAACCTGGACTTCCGGTGATCCGGTATCCCGTTCAGAAGTTCCATGTGTTTTTAAAATTTCCTGTTTTTTATCTTTGGTTATTGACATTACTTACTCCGTTTAAAAATTTTTATGCCTAAATGAGATTCATTTTTTTCGATCATCACCCAGAGGCAGGCATTAGTGCAAAGTTAAGTAATAAAAAGTAAATTTACAAGTTTGTTTATTTAGTCTTCGAGAGAATTCTCTTTATCGTGATGAAGCTGATTGATGAGATCCTGTTTATTGTCAAATTTCTTGTCACCCCGGAGCCTCTTTTTAAAAAACACCTCAACCTGTGTCCCCGGCTCCACCTCTTCATCAAAACCAAACAAATGTGTCTCAACAACTTTAAATTTTTTACTGAATGTAGGTTTTGTACCTATATAACTCATGCTTCTGTATGTTCGGCCTCTTAGCAGGGTATTTGTCTTATAAACGCCGTCCAGAGGGATCAGTGTTTCAGGTGTAGAAAGATTGACTGTAGGAAATCCCAGAGTCCTCCCGATCCTGTCACCCACAACTCTGCGTCCCTCAACAGAATACATCCTTCCAAGTAAATATCCGGCAAGTTCTACTTCCCCTGATGATATACATTCCCTTATTCCGGTAGATGATATTTTTTCGCCCATTTCCATTACATCAGCAACAATATGGTAATCCATACCGCCGGTTATTACATTTGAATTATTAAAGCTCCCCTTATTTTCAAAACCAAAACGAAAATCGTCTCCTACAATAAAAACCGACTCTTTAAAAACCAATATTTTTTTTAAAAACTCATCAGCAGGCATTTTAGCAAGATTATCTTCAAAATAAAGCTCCAATAGAAGATCAACTCCCCAGGACTCCAAAATATCGTGTTTTTTATGCATGACTAATAGTTTTTCCGGCTCTTTTTCAGGATGAATAAGAGATAATGGATGTTTGTCAAAGGTAACAACACAAGATGAACCTCTTATATGACTGGCCTGTAATACCGCGGCATTAATTATCTTTTTATGCCCTCTATGAAGACCGTCAAATGTCCCGATTGTAAAGGCAACATTGTTAATTAACTGTTTTGTCAATGATTCAAAGTCGTGAATAATTTTCATATTTAATTAAAAACCGTAACGAACTTCCATTTTTTTTCTTCATCCTGCCTTATTACCGCCAGGATTTCTTCATTAGTGTTTTTAAGACAAATTGATCCCGGATTATCTGTCATGAGATTGTCGGGAGGCATAATCCCCTGTAATACTGCACGGCTTTGATCATCCGGAAGATAAATATCCTGTAAAAAAGTTAACGCTTTATTTAATGGAATCATATTTTCTTGTAATTTTTCAATGGTAAGATCATCAAGGTCCAGAGCATTTTGAACTGTAAACGGACCTATTGAATCACGATTAAGCACCTCAATACAACCTCCATAACCAAGCCTGTCTCCGATATCACGCGCTATCGATCTTATATATGTCCCTTTTGAACATTTTACCAGAATATCGATACTCTTTGAAGTCATACCGGTTAGTTTTAAATCATAAATTGTTACTTTCCGTTTTTTTAAAGAAACTTTTTCACCCTGTCTTGCAAGTTTATATGCTCTGTTGCCGTTAACCTTCAATGCCGAATAAACAGGAGGCATCTGTTCAATCTCTCCTTTGAAATCTGATAAGACACTTTCAATATCATGAGAATCAAAAGATATATCTGACTTGCAGTTCTCAACAACCTTACCTAACACATCATCAGTTTCTGTTTTTATTCCTAAAAGAACAGTGGCTGAATAGGTTTTTGATAAATCCTGAAAAATGCTGATCAGTTTGGTGGCTTTTCCAATAGCAATGATTAAAAGACCGGAGGCAAGTTCATCAAGAGTCCCGGCATGACCCATTTTTAATTTAGAAGTGATTTTTTTTATTTTTCTAATGACATCAAATGATGACATCATGGTTGACTTATTTACAAGAAGGACAGCACCTTCACTGGGAATCTTCATCTTGATGTTCATCACCGCTGAGTTCCTCTATAACATTAAACAATCTTGTGCCGTCTTCATATGCGGTATCATGTTTAAAATGTATTTCAGGAACATATTTTATTCTCAGGGCTGATGCAATACGTTTTTTGATAAACCCCTTAGCAGAGTTCAACCCTTCCATTATCGTATCTACTTTATCTTTTTCCAATATTGAAACATAGATATCGGCATGTTTTAAATCATCACTCATTCTGACTTCAACAAGACTGAAAACAGACTCATTAAGTCTGGGATCTTTTAATCCCCGCCAGAATAATCCCGCAATTTCTCTTTTTATTACTTCACCAACCCTTTTAGGCCGGTATGATTTTGCTTCCATTTCTATACCAGACTCTTTGCTACTTCCTTGATATAATAGCTTTCAAGAATATCTTCAACTTTGATATCGTTATAGTTTTCAATTCCTATACCACATTCAAAACCCTGTTGAACCTCTTTGGCGTCATCTTTAAATCTTTTTAGAGAGGCGAGTTTACCGTCGTATATCTCAACACCCTCACGAATAACTCTCACTGAGTTGCCCCTCTGGATTGACCCTTCTGTTACATAACATCCGGCAATAACTCCTATTTTTGGAACCTTAAATGTATCCCGAACTTCAGCCGAACCTGTTATCTGCTCAAGAAGATCCGGAGCCATCATACCAACCAATGCAGCCTTAAGATCATTTATCGCATCATAAATAACACTGTATCTTTTTATTTCTACTTTTTCCGCGTCTGCCACTTCTTTTGCTCTTACACTTGGTCTTACATGAAAACCTATTAGAATCGCGTTTGAAGCTGAAGCAAGCATTACATCACTTTCATTTATAGCACCTGCTGAATGATGAATACATACAAGCCTGACTTCTTCATTTTTAATTTTTTCAAGTGAGTCCCTTAATGCTTCTGCTGATCCTTGAACGTCAGCCTTAATAACAACCTTAAGGTCCTTCATCTCTCCTGCTTTGATCTTTTCAAAAAGGTTATCCATTGTAACTTTCTTGACATTTTTTGCGTCTTCAAAACGTCTTAATTCCTGCCTTTTTGCAGAAATCTGTTTGGCTTTTTTGTCACTTTCAACAATATGAAAAGGATCTCCCGCCTTAGGTATACCGCTTGATCCTAAAAGTTCAACAGGCATCGCAGGAAGAGCCTCCTGCATAATTTTACCGCTGTCATCGAACATTGCTCTCACTTTTCCATAAAATACACCGGCCACAAAATTATCACCGATTTTTATAGTCCCGTTTCTGCATATAATTGTCGCGACTGTTCCTTTACCCTGGTCAACCCTTGCTTCAAGTACAACACCGGATGCGACCTTTTTAGGATTAGCCTTTAATTCAAGTATCTCTGATTCCAATAGAATTGCTTCAAGAAGATTGTCAATTCCCTCATTTTTCAATGCTGAGACAGGAACACACATAACCTTGCCGCCCCAATCTTCCGGCAGCAGATCCTTATCAGCTAACTGTTGTTTAACCTTGTCTATATTAGCTTCTTTTCTGTCAATTTTATTAATTGCTACAATAATCGGAGTATTGGCGTCTTTCGCATGATTTATTGCTTCAACAGTCTGAGGCATTATTCCGTCATCAGCCGCAACAACAAGAACAACAATATCTGTTATACTTGCTCCTCTGGCACGCATCATAGAAAAGGCTTCATGACCCGGCGTATCCAGAAAGGTTATTTTACCATGCCCTGTTTCAACCTGATACGCTCCAATATGCTGGGTAATGCCGCCTGATTCTGAAGCTACAACATTTTCCGATCTTATTGTGTCAAGAAGCTTTGTTTTTCCATGATCCACATGCCCCATTATAGTAACTATAGGCGGCCGCGGAATCATATCTTTTTCATTATCAGCTGCTTCTTCAATAAGAGTCTCTTCATAAAGAGAGATTGTCTTTACATTACATCCAAATTCAGCCGCTACAAGACTGGCAGTATCAGAATCAATCTGCTGATTAATTGTAGCCATTACACCCATGCCCATAAGTTTTGCTATTATTTCGTTTGCCTTTAAATTCATCTTCTTGGCAAGTGCTCCAATTGGAACAGTTTCCATTATTTCAATTTCTTTTGGAACATTATCGTGAGCTTCCTGCTTCTTCTGATGTCTTTGAAGCTCAAACTCTTTTTCCCTTGGATTTGTCTTATCGTGCCTCTCTCCATGTTTTCTGTCTTTTTCTCTGCCTCTTGCTGGTGATGCATTAATAGTAGGAGGAGTAGGTGCGGTTCCGGGTTTTTTAAAAGATTTTGCTTTATTATCTGATTCCTTCGATGATACTGCAGCCTCTTTTTTAACAACGTGCACATGCTTCCGCTTAATTACAATTTTCTTTTTTACCAAGGCGACCTTTTTTACCGGCTTAGCCTCCTCGGATTTTTTCTTTTTAATAAGAGTAACTTTTTTCCCGTCATTTACTTCGCTGAAACCTTTTTCTTTTAAAAGCTTTTTCACCTTTTTTAATTCAGGATCCGGAACAAGTGTTCCCGGAGAATAACCTGAAAGGCCAAGCTCCTCAAGATGAGAAACCAATTCTGTTGCCTTTAATCCAAATTTCTTTGCAATTTCGGATACTTTCATTCCCTAACTACCCCTATAGCTTAACAAATTCAAAAGATAATATACAACCGCTTGATTTCATTATCAAGCTTCAATTTAAAAATCATTCCTCTTCAAATGCAAGTTCTACTTTACAATGAGGACATACTTTCATATCAACAGTTACTGTTCCTCCACAGTCCCCGCATTCAAACTCTTCTACTTCCTCAACCTCTTTGCTTACTCCGGCTGATTCTCCCTCGGCACCATAAACATCCTCATCAATTACCTCAACATTTTCTGAGATTATCTTAAGAATATCAGCAGCCATTTCATCACTCATACCTTCAAGACCCTTCAACGCATCTTCACTTAGCTCAATAAGATCCTGTATTGACTTAATACCATTGTCTACAATAACCTTTATAATTTCAGGAGTAAAACCCGGTATTTCACTAAACTCAACAAGTTCTTCCTGTTCTTCAGGAAGGCTGAAAAGATCCTGTGCTTTTTTAACAGATTCCTCAACATATTCCTCTGAATCAAAATCTGCATCAGTCTTAATCTCTATATTCCATCCGGTAAGTCTTGAAGCCAGTCTGACATTTAATCCTTTTTTTCCTATCGCAAGTGATAGTTGGGTATCAGAATCAGGTACAACAACCATTGCTTCCTTTTTTTCTTCACTTAAGAGCAAAACACGTAGAATTTTTGCCGGACTCATAGCGTTTTTGATGTATTCCCTTATATCGTCACGATATTTAAGAATATCTATTTTTTCACCGTCAAGTTCTCTTATGATTGTCTGAATCCTGATGCCTTTCATTCCAACACAGGCTCCAACCGGATCAATTTCATCTTTTGGAGAAAAAACCGCAATCTTTGTCCTGAATCCGGGCTCGCGGACTATTCCCTTGATCTGAACAATATTATCGTAAATTTCCGGAACCTCAAGTTCAAAAAGCTTTTTAACGAATTCAGGCACAGCCCTGGAGATGATTATTTTTGGAACCCTTACCCCTTCATCCAGAACGTCATAGAGATAACCCTTCAGCCTGTCTCCTGTTCTGAAATTCTCACGCGGAGACTGATGGTTCCTTGGAAGTATTCCTTCTGCCTTCCCAAGATTGACATAAATTGTTCCGTTTCTTTCTCTCTGGTAATAACCGTTTATCAACTCGCCTTTACGGGCAATAAACTCGTTATAAATTATATTTTTTTCTATATCTCTGAGTTTTTGAGTAATAATCTGACGTGCCATCTGGGTTGCAATCCGGCCGAATTCCTTTATCGGATCAAGCTCAATAAGAATCTCATCCCCTATTTCAGCTTCCGGATTCAATCCATGCGCGGTATCAAGGTCAATATCAAATACATCATTTTCAACCTCTGCTACTATCTCTTTTTTGGAATACAGATGAACATTTCCAGCGCTTTCATCAATCCTGGCAACAGCATTTATATCAGTATGGTATTTTTTCTTGTAAGCAGCTAACAACGCCTTTTCAACCGTTTCAAGAATAAGCTCTTGAGGAATCCCCGTATCGTGGATTACCTGTCTTAACGCATCACCAAAAGATGACTCCATAGTTTTTTTACCTGCCTTTAGATTACATAAATATTAAAATCAATCAACCAGTTTGATTTTTTTTATATCACTCTTGTTTATTTCCTGCTCAGTTCCGTCACTTTTTCTGATAATCAGAGTTTCATCTTTAAATCCAAGATTCTCTCCTGATTCAGTTATGTCATTTTCAGAGCTTGTGAATTTAACCTCAATATTTTCATTCAAAAAAAACGGAATCTCTTCCAGATTTTTTAGTTTTCTGTTTATACCGGGAGACGATACCTCAATACTGAATTCAGCATTCACATCAATACTGTCTTCAAGCATCCTGTCCTGAATAAGCTTTGATACTTCACCACAATCCTTGTGAGTTATCCCGCCCTTTTTATGAACAACAGTCTGAATCATGTGATGGAGATTCGATACATGAAACTCAATAAGGAAATACCCATTTTTTTCGAGTGTTTCTCCAAGAATCTTTTTGTAATGCTCAACGTCAAATCCCATTCCATTATCCCGACATGCATGTTAAAATAGTACAAAAAAAAGAGCTCCCTTCGCCGGAACCCCTTTATGAAAAGCTTAATCTTTGAATCAATATTAAGCACTATAAATAATAAGTCAAGATTTTTTTCTTTAGTAGGGTGAATTTATATATTGGATGGAGTCGGAGGTGCAAGCTGGGATATTGGATGTGGATTGGGGTCGGAGGTGGATGTAGGATTTGGTTGGTTGAGGGTCGGATAGAACACGGATTGGGGTTGAGTAGACTGAGAACTCACT
>JAGLSM010000150.1 GCA_023135745.1 Spirochaetota bacterium
AAGACTTTTTACACAGTCTGTGAGCTAACTACATAATCGTGTTCTTTTATAATCCCACCATCTTAAAATTACAAGTGTCGTATTTTTAGTATTCTTATACGCATATAAAAAAAACAGCTCTATCTCTCTTTCTTTAAGTTTTGAAATTTTTAAAAACGCATGATTTAGTAAATATTCACCTTTTCTTAGTTTTTTAACTATTAAAGGTAAAACAGGAACACCTAATCTAATAATGTTGGCATAATACTTGTTATATACCCTATATTCTATTGATGTCTTTTTGGGATTAAATTCCTTTATGTAGTGTTTCCAAGCTTTATATGCTTTATTAAATCCGGCTTCTAAACTTTTATCATTTTTTATTGGATTTGCCAAATTTAAAGATACCGACATTGTTAACAGCAATATAATAAAATACAAACGCATAATTTTCTCCCTATCCATAAAAACCCTCCCAATCCACCTACCAGAACATCACTCAGTCTTCCTTACGCGGCTTTGCGCCTCTGCGAGAAACTTTTACCACTTTGACTTAAAGCCTATCTCTCCCCAAATCACACACATAAATCCCTAAATAAAATCCGTGAAAATCCGTTCCAATCAGCCAAATCCGTGTTCTATCCCCCCGCCCATATCAACGAAACATCCTATGAGGTTTTTCAGGTCTTTTGTAACTAAACTGAAACGGAACCTTAATCCCGCCATTCTTCCTTAATTCCTTTGGCAGTAAACCGAATTCCTTGGACTCTTTTATTGACATAATACAAGCGTAATCAAGAGAATTCTGTCCATAGGATTTTACAAGTTTGACCCACTTTACTCTTCCTTGCAGATCAAGTTTAAATACCACCACTACTTCTCCGCTCTTTAAAAGCCCGTAATAATGCTGGATAATAGGGAAATAAAGTTCCCAGTTTTTTGATATTTTCCTGACCATTTTAAAAAAATAATCACTGTGTTTATATGCCCTGGTTCCCAAACTGATTCTTCCATTTGAATCAAAATTGACCAGGAGATCCGTATTGATGTTTTTAAAATGAGGGAGTTCCTGAAAAACAGATAAACTATCTTTTAAGAAGCCAAGTTTGTCCTTATTACTCAGACCCGGCTTTTTATTTTCAGCTTTGAAAATTCCTGATCTAACAGTCTTTTTCTTTGCTGATTTATCAATAGAATATAGATCCTTTTTCTTACTTTTTTGATGGCCGCCTTTTTTTCCAGGGTCAGAATTATTCAGCCTGTTTTTGTTCTCGCCTGTTTTATCGTTGGGTCTCACCCATTTTTGATTTTTTTTACCGGTTTTACCTGAGAATTTGTTTTCTTTTTCTGATATATACGGCGTCTTTTTTTTAAGACGCGAAGTTTGATCAGTTTTAGTTTTTACCGGAGTTACGGATTTTGAATTATTTTTTTTGTTAAAATGAAGAGTAACCTGTTGGGGTGAATTATTTGGATCTCCTGTATAAGTATATTTTTCAGGATTATAAGCGCCCGCAAATAAAAGAGATATACATGCAACAGCAGCTATTATATAGAGAGATAATGATTGATTATTTCCTTTTGTATTATCAGCCATAATTACCACTTTTAGTATCTCTTTACAATTCAAAATAGAATAAGCATAAGTTGCATTATCCTATTTTTTAAAAATACACTGTTTGAGCAAAAAAGCACTGATTATCAAACAAATTCACATCTGCAAAACCGCATCTTTTGATTATTAATTTAATGCGTTTGCGAAGCAACTCCGTAGGAGAATTTGTGTTTTTAAAAAATAGGGTTGTGCAACGCTTTTTCAACGATTTCACACCTATGAGCTTTTTGTGCTGTATCCACAAAAAGCTCATAGGTGTGAAACTACTGCAATTATACTGCTTAAAACGCAAAAATCTAAAATTTTTAAAATTTTCTATTTATCAGTTTCTTTAAAAAAAGAAGTCAGTACCGACAGGGGATCAGAATCCTTGAATGATATTTCATTTTGTTTTGAAGTTTTTAAATCCTTGAGCATCACTGAAGAAGCTGTCCACTCATCACCTCCAATGAAAACAGCAAACCTTGCTCCTGACTTGTCAGCCAATTTCAACTGTTTAGCCATATTTCTGCTGCCGTCTGATTCAGTAGAGGGGATTCCTTCCAGTCTAAGATCATACAGGATTTTTTGAGCATCAGCTTCCATTTCCTTGTCGAGTAAAACAATAAAATAAAAAGGCTCATTATCAACAGGGCTGATTACTCCTTCATCAAGCAATGCCAAAAGCAGTCTCTCAATACCAAAAGCAGCACCGACAGCCGGCACAGAATTGCCTCCGGATTGTAATATCAAGTCATTGTAGCGGCCTCCTCCGACAATTGTGGATTGAGCACCGATACCTCCATGGATAATCTCAAAGGCTGTTTCTGTATAATAATCAAGCCCTCTTACGAGCCTGTTGCTTATTATATATGGGATACCGAGATTCTCAAGGCCGTCTTTGACTCCATTAAAAAAGTCTTTGCTTTCCTGACTCAACGAATCAATGATAGACGGAACAGCGTTTAGAATATCCTGACAGCCGTCAACTTTGCAGTCAAGCATCCTTAGTATATTTTTTTCATATCTGTCTTTACACTCTTTGCACATACCATCCAGTTTATCTTTAAAATATATTTTGAGTTTATCCAGATACACAGCGCGGCTCTGAGTGTTTCCCACACTATTAATTACAAGCTCCATATCCTTCAAACCAAGCCTTGACAGAAGTATCCAGAACAGGGATATGACTTCAATATCATACTTTGCTGAATCCCCGCCGATACATTCAACACCAAACTGATGGAACTGTCTGTATCGGCCCTTTTGCGGACGTTCCGCCCTGAACATAGGCCCGCCATAAAAAAAACGGGATATGGGCTCTTTTTTCATTATTGAATTTTCGATATAAGATCTTACAATTGACGCAGTCCCCTCAGGCCGCAGCGTCATACTCCTATCACCGCGGTCTGAAAAAGTATACATCTCCTTGGTCACTATATCAGATGTATCTCCGATACCTTTTACAAAAACTTCCGTGTTTTCAAATATAGGTGTGCGGATCTCTCTATAGGAATAAAGTCCGGCTATGTTTAAAATTTCTTCTTCAATCTTCTGCCAGAATTCCGATACAAAAACACCTTCTCCGAGAAATCCCGGAAGAATATCATTTGTACCTTTTATTTTTTTCTGCATTTTCTTCCTTTATTTAATTATCTAATGAAAGAGTTATATTTTTTTTCAGTGCCAATTGTAGTTGATGGTCCATGACCCGGATAAACTATTGTATCATCAGCAAGTATATAGAGTTTTTCCTTGATAGACTTCTCCAGAGTCGCCCAATCCCCGCCTTCAAGATCAGTTCTACCAACAGAACCGTTAAAAAGGGTATCTCCGGTAAAAACTATTCCATCTGCGCATATTCCTATATGTCCAAAGGTATGTCCCGGTATGTCTATTACACTTAAACTCGTATTTTCAAAATCAATAACATCACCTTCCTTCAGAAGGATATCTGCAGCTTTATCAAGAACAAAAGGCTGGCCTGTGAACGTTGTATAATTCGCAACCGGATTAAGGAGCATGTCATTGTCTTTGGTACCTATACAAATCGGAATGCCTTTATCCACAAACACAGGACAACCGGCAATATGGTCACCATGTCCATGAGTCAGAATAACAGATTGAATTTCCAGATTGCCTGTTTTTTCCAGGATGAGTTCACCCTCTCCTCCCGGATCAATAATTATGGCTTTTTTCTTCCCTAGTAGAATATAACAATTTGCCTGTAATGGCCCTACCGGAAGAGTTATAATATCAAACATTTTTAAAACTCCCTTTTACTGTCTAAAAGAATTGTTACAGGACCGTAGTTTATCATTTCAACATTCATCATTGCCCTGAATTTGCCTGTTTTAACCGAAACTCCATATTTTGAAAGAGATTCTATAAAGTACTCGTATAGTTCCAACGCTCTATCCGGACTTGCCGCGTTGGAAAAAGAAGGCCGCCTGCCTTTTCGGCAGTCTCCAAAAAGAGTAAACTGAGATACAACCATACAGGATGCTCCCTGTATGTCAAGAACGGAGGCATCAATATCCGCCTTATCACTTTCGAAAATTCTTAAGTTTATTATTTTATCTGTAAGATAATCAGCATCTGTCTGATCATCGTTTTTCCCAACACCAAGCAGGATAAGCAGACCCTTATCCATACTTGCAATTTTTTTACTTCCAACGAGTATTATGGAATTTCTTACTCTTTGAACAACCGCGCGCATATTGTCCTCTAATCCAGAATCTTAAGGTTTTTTGATTTGATAAATATCACATTCAGTTTGTCATCTCTGGCTTTATCAACACCCGCAATCTTTCCAAAAATCTCCAGTACTCTCCCTCTTTTAATTGTCTGAAACCTGTTGCCAATAACCACTACACGTAAATTCCTCGCCTTTCCGGTATGATAACGGGCAGGAGCTACCTGAATAAATCCTCTGTTTTTTCTATTTACCGTTTTAACCAGCCATTTCACAAAGACATTTTTATAATAATATGGATCCTTAACGATATTTTCCGCTAAGGGATTGTATTTTAGTTTATCTTTATTTGGAATGCCTATGAATTTTTTAAGGTTTTTAACTATTGACTTTGCAGTATCATCAGCATTAGAAACCATTATTTTATTGAGGATCATAAGAGCTTCATTGTACTCTCTGTTTTGGATAAGACTCCTCATTCTGGTTATTAGTCTTGAAATAACTTCATCACTTAAAACAGCATCGCTTGTATCATGCGCTCCTGTGAGGGCCCTCTTATAGCTCTCTGTTATTTTTGATTTCAACTGAATGTTAGCAGGATAATAATATCCCGGATTTGACGAAGGTTTATTTCTTCCTTTCAGTAAAAGAGTCCGCAGAGGATTGAAATAGTAAAAACCCACAACAAAAAGACCTGCAATAATTGTAAACCAGGAAATCACCCTTAAGAATCTAATTGCCTTGGAATTATTTTTCTTTAAGAAAAAACGTTTTGGAAGCTTTACAAACTCACTGGGATGAATCCCTGCAATATAAGCATCAAGATTCTCAGCTTCCTTTAATGCTTTAAAGTTGCTTTTTGCCAGTCTGTCACCGGGATCAACCTTCAAAACATCGCAGATCAAATCAGTAGCTTCAATTGTATTGTCACTTCTTAGAAGTACAAAGGACTTGCCGTTCATGGCCTCTGTATTATCCCTGTCAAGCTTAAGAGCCCTGTCAAAGTATCTCTCAGCCTCAATAAGATAATCCAGATATAGACAGGCAATGCCCATCTTGGAATACGCGTAAGGGTTACGTCTATCAAACTTCAGAGCAAGCTCAAATAATTCTAGCGCATCATTAAACCGCCTGGTAGATAAGGCGCGAAGGCCCTCTCCATAATGTACGGCACTTCTTCGTTTATCTATGGGAATTTCATTTCC
>JAGLSM010000151.1 GCA_023135745.1 Spirochaetota bacterium
ACCTATGGATTTATATCCGAAGGATCCGGTGAAAATGTTTTTCTTGTTATAAATAATACCATTTATACTCCTCCTTCATCTTCTTCAATTCTGCCGGGGTTGACCAGGCATTGTATTTTCCAGATGGCCCGGGATATGGGTATAACAATCAAACAGCATGTAATGCCTAGAGAGACACTTTATACAGCCGATGAAGTGTTTATGACGGGGACTGCTGCTGAGATAACTCCTGTTACAAAAGTGGACAATATAAAGGTCGGTACAGGCAAACGTGGAGAGGTAACTAAGTCTCTGCAGGAAATGTTTTTCAGTATAATAAACGGTGAAATTGAGGACAAGTTTAACTGGTTGACTAAGGTCTAGCCGGAAATTAAAACTAATCTGCATTTATTATAATTTGATTTAAAGCCGGTCTGTTAAAAAGTCGATGTAAGTATTAGAAAAGCGGAAAAAGGTGTTTTATGAAATATTTGGCAATTGTTGTGCTAGTGGTATGTCTTATTATAAATTTTTTTATTATAAAAGATTATTCTGTTTTTGCAGACCAGAAGCAAAAACCAATTATATATAGTAATAAAACTAACATAAAAACATCTATTCTTAATGTTGATTCTTCTAACAAAATAAATAATTATACGCTTAAGAAGTCTGAAGATGACTACTTGTTCAGTATTGCTAAAAATAAAAACAATGATGTTTCTGATAGATCTTACTTTACAGATAAAAACAATCAAAGAGTTAGAAATACTAAGTTTATAAAGAATTCAAGCCGGCTTACGCCTCCTTCTTTTTATAGAGCAATTTATCTGAATAATTATACGGCAAGGGTTACGCGAATTTTAAAAAAGTATGTTAAAACCGCAAAAAAATATGGAGTTAACGCCTTTGTAATGGATGTACAGGATGCTGTATATTTTAGAACATATATGATTACAAAAAAGAATGTCAGGATTTGTGTTACCAACGGCATCTATCCAATAGCCAGAATTGTAGTTTTTCCATATGGATTAAAAAAATATCCTGTCGCAAAGTCATATATCAACAGAATCCTGCGTATCGCAAAAAGAGCCGCGGATATGGGCTTTTCCGAGATTCAGTTTGATTATATCCGTTTTGAGGATTCAGGCAGACTAAGATGGGTAAGCCGAAAAAAACGTTATGCTCTTGTTGAAGGTATTCTTCGTAGGGCAAAAAGGATGCTTCAAAAATATGGTGTACGTATTTCTGCGGATGTGTTCGGCAGAGTTGTCTTAAACAGGCATGACATGATAGGTCAGCGTCTCGAGGGGCTTGATTCTGTTGTAGATTTTATCTGTCCTATGGTTTATCCTTCTCATTTTACATGGAGCAAGTACATGATGAGTAAGCCCTATTATACTGTCTACAAGAGTTCTGTTTCAGCGAAAAAGAGACTTAAAAAAGCAAAGCTTGTGATGTATATACAGGGTTTCTGGTTGAAGGTAAGGTATTCCGGATTGTCATTGCCTATGTACATTGCTCATCAGATTAAAGCCTGTGAGGATGCAAAAGTAAAAGGGTATATAATATGGAATGCCGCTCAGCGATATTCAAATACATACAAGGGTATGAGCCTCTATTATAACGCAAAGAAAAAAGGGCAACAGCTGCCCGGATTTAAAAAGCGTTTGACTTCAGAGAAAAAGAAATCATCAATAAGAAAAACTATATAAATTTTAATAATAAACTAATTTACTGGTTAATTTAGCATATCTTTTATAAAATGATGCTAAGGGCTCTTTATTTGAAGGAACCCATAAGTAATTAATAGGAGGCTCTTATGCAGAGAAAAGGTGCGTTAATTTACAGTCACTTATTTAACGGTTTGCTTCTTACTATTGGTTCGGTAGTTCTCTTTTTTGTTACAGAGTTATTCACTTTCTGGTTTTGGCGCAATATTATTGCGGCGGTTATACTTTTATCAGGGATTTCTCAATTAACAGAAGAGCGGAAAATGCCTGCTCTTTTGAGTATGTTTACGGCATTTTTTATAGCAATTGTTGTAAATGTGCAATATAATAAAGGTATAGAGTACTTTTTAATTCTTCTAATTTTGATGTCTGGAATTTTTTCATTAATAACAGGTTACCGGGCCTTTAAAACAGATGAATAATTTGAATTATTGATTGCAGGATGGAAAATTGAATTTAAAATTTGATCCCAAAGGTATTTATTATTTTTTATTATTGATCGTGGGACTTGTTATTGCAGTAAGCCTGATAAGACTACTTTCTATTTATAAAGTATCATTTAATTTTCTTCTTCCATTTATCGTTTTGTTTTTGCTGGGTTTTATTGTATACAGAATATTTTTTATACCAATTTGTATAAAGATGGGATGGTATGAAAAAGGGGAAAGGTTGTTAAAAAAAGCGCTTCGGCGTATCAACGGAACCCCAGCTGTTGCGACTTTGCTTTTTCATCTTATTTATTTTTATTTTCAACAAGGTAAGTTTAAAGAAGCTGAAAAGACAATTAATGATATTAATATGGGTGATCTTCCCGCGGATGCTTCTGTTCTAATCTCGTTAAATAAAGCCGCTCTTTATATTGTAGATGAAAAGTATCAAAAAGCCCTTGATGTTTTAGGCCGCTACAGGATAGATGATTTTCCTGCTTCAGCCGGTCCAGCGTTTTTAAATAACATTGCTTTCGCATATTATGGTCTGGGTATAAATATCGATGAAGGTATTGAAATGACTGACCGAGCCTTCGGATTAAGACCGGACCCTGGATTTGCTGTGACAATGGCCGGGCTTCTATTTAAAAAATATGAATTAAAGGCTGGACTTGCGTGGACTGATTATGCGTTAAAAAAATTAAAACGTGGAAATATTTACACAAGGGCCTATGCAGGATATTTAAGGGCTCAAATTCTAAGTTCAATGGGCGATGCAGCCGGAGCTCTTGTTTGCGCTGAAAAAGCGTTAAGCATGTCTGTATCGGATAATTTGAATAAAAACCTCGATAAACTACTGCTGAATCTTAAATCAAAAAGTTAGGCTGATCTTTATTTTTCATTTCCTGGGTTTTACTTCTCGGATTTTATTTTGCTTGAGTACTGAAGATAGGCTTGTATCGGTTTTTAACATTGAGTAAGGTGTGTTATAAACCAATTCCAAATTGCTTTTACTCATCAGATTGCAGGCCTTTCCGGTTTCAAAACTTCCGTTTTTCATGAACATTATTACATTTTCACTAAAGGTTTCCATGAGATTTATATCATGAACGGAAAATATGATAAGAAGATCCCGTCGTTCTGAGTATTCTTTTAAAATGTTAAATGCTGTTATTGAGTCATCTTTTGATAAGGCAAAAACAGGTTCGTCAAGTATCAAAATTTTTGGACCGTAAAGCAGAGCAAAACAAATGATAACTTTTTGAAGTTCCCCTTTACTGATGCTGTTGATAGAAATATTTTGAATTGAGCTTATTGAAAATTGATCGAGAAGGATATTAATATCAGGAGTATCATTGGATGTAGAGTGTTTTTTGATCTGTCTTAGAAGGTTGATAACAGTTTCATCGGTTTCGAATTCCATATTTTGGAAGATAGATGTAACTTTATCGTTTACCTCTTCTTCCGATTTATAATCCGAAATTGATTTATTATACAGCATGACTTTACCGGCAGAAGGGATGAATGATCCGGCAAATAGAGCAAGCAATGTACTTTTTCCGCATCCATTAGGGCCGAGAACACCGACAAATCCTTTCTCAGGAAAAATATAGGAAAAATTCTTTATAAGACCGGGATTGTCCTCATCGTAGTGGAAGGAGAGTTTTTTTGCTTGTAGTATTGACATTTTTTCCTCTATAATAATTTCACAATATTTTTATGCCGGAGGCATCTTCTTTTTATTGTTTCTGCCGTCAAGAAGCCGGTTGATGGTAACGGGGTGATAGTTTTGTTTTTTTAACCATGTTATTAATTCAGGCAGAATTTCATGTATTTTGTCATTTCTCTTTCTTAAAAAATTACCAAGGTGAAAAAGATAAACTATGCCGGCTTTTGTTTTCTTTTTGAGAAAATCCAATGTACTGTTTGAAGAATAATAATCGGTCCAATCCAGAGAATCCAGACCGCTTGTCCATGAAATATGATCATATCCAATTTCTTTTGCCCATCTTATTATTTTTGGGTCGCATGCTCCAAAAGGAGATCTCCATACAGGAGATAAATTTACTCCGGTTATTTCCTTGTAACGCTTATTTACCATGTCCATTTCATTAATAAAAAGTTTTTTGCTTAGCTTGATTTTTTTATCCAGGACATCAATAGATTTTATCCAGTTATGATGAGACCATGTATGATTACCTACCTGATGGCCTTCCTCATGCATTCTTAAGATAAGTTTTGCAAGATCTTTTGTATTTTTATTTTTTTCAAGTGTTCTGTAATATATGGGTTTACCGTTTGAATATGATTTAACCTTGAAACTCTTGTTATTTGCCAGGAAGAAGGTTGCTTTAACATTATATTTTTTTAAAATGTCAAGAATGTATTTGCATGCAGACAGATTACCGATATCGAAGGTCAGGGCTACTTCTCTGAATCTTTTGTCTCCAAGTACCTTTTTATTATTTCCGGCTTTATCCATTCCGTGTAAGCGGGAATAATTAATATGATTATTAATATGTTTTTTGGGAAATAAAATGCTTCGGAAAAAGCTGTCAATCTTTTCTTTTTGACGTAAATCTGTCAGGTGTTTTATGGTTCTATGTCTGGATTTATCCTGAATTGTCTGGGCATAGTATTTTATACTTCTTAATGAGGTGTAGGTTATTAAAAGAATAACAAATCCTGTTGTCAATAAAACTGTTTTGAAGATTCTGTCGATTATATAGTACATTTTTTATCCGGGTTTTAGATTGATGCTTATAATAAACTAAAAAAAAAACAACCAGGAATCAATTCTAAAAAACTAAACTATGTTATAAGTATGAATGGAGTTATCTTTATATAGAAATGATGATAGAATTAGCTCTAAATTTAACTTGAGTAAGGTTTTTTTGAGGTCGTATGAAAGTAAATCATTTTAACATTAAGCCGGTTAGAATTCTATTAATATTAATAGTTTTATCAAATATATCGCATGTTATTTATGCTGCTGACTTAAATAAAAAACCTGTAATAAGAAAAATTACTATAGTAATAAAAGAAATATTCAGCAAAACAAAGAGTCCGATTAAACAATTTTTAAACAAGATGCACATTTCAACCCGCGAATCTGTTATAAAAAATCAGTTATTATATAAAGAAGGTGATATCCTGGATATGGATATTATTGATGAAAGCGAACGCAACCTGCGTAGATTCCGGATATTCTTTGTTGAAAAAACAAAAATTATAAAATTAAAGAACCAAAATAAGGTTGATATTGTTCTGGAAGTCCAGGATGTATGG
>JAGLSM010000152.1 GCA_023135745.1 Spirochaetota bacterium
GTATATGACGCTACTTGGACTGGATTTCCCAATATGGATCTTATCATTCCGGGGAATAATCTAAATAGAACAAGCTTAATTGATAATATAAAACTCTATAATATTATTAAAACAAACTTTTCTGATAGATTTACTGAATAATTTTATACACTTTAAATTAAAAGGCAGTTCCGATGCAAATTGGAACTGCCTTTTTTTAAATGGGTCTTAATAAACAAATCATGATAATCTTTTAATACCGTATGCTTCGACTAACCGCTCAGCACAAACATCCCGGTTCAAACAATGAGTGATTAAGTATATAATCTCATGAAATCTTGTTTAAATAATTCAACAGGGGTAGTTTTTTTACCACTAAGAACAGGAAATTACAGCAACAGGATTAGAATTTTATCTCTGCGTCCTCTTTTATCTCCGCGGTTAGAAAAAATAGATTTTATTTATTTAACCGCAGAGAACGGTGAGTTCGCAGAGGGAATAAGAGTACGAATATTTAGCGCTTACCAGGAACAAAAAAGTTTAACTGTATTATACCCTACCAAAGGGATTAGTAAAAAAAAGCCTGTCCATCACTTAATCATGGATGCTTCGACTAACCGCTCAGCACAAGCATCCCTGTTTAATCCTTAGTATAATGTACATTATCTATATAATGCACATCTCCTACCGTATAACCTAAGCCTGCATCTGCTGCAAACATAAAATATTGACGAATACCAGTTATATCAAAAGTAACCTTATCTGCTATAAGATTGGTCATTGGTATTGAAATCTCACACCAGTTGCCGTCAAGCTTCAAACCAAAGTTACTGAGAGTTACATCTGAAAAAAACCAAACGTCATCAGTGGCAGACGTTGTTCCGCTACTCATACCAACTTTAAAATTCTTTGTTCCTTTATAGGCAAAATTAAAATGTCCATTGCTGTAAATGCTCATATCGTTATAATTTGCTGGATTATCGGGTTTTACTATTATTCCTATACCAAACCAACTTGTATTTGTACCCTTCATTTTTAAGGATACGAATCCTTCAAAAGTATCTGTTCCAATATCACCAACTTCTGCTCTTTCCTCCCAGTTATGCATTTCTGTATCTACATCCCATAACACGGATACAGGAATTAAATCAGAATAAATTCCAAAATAGCCCTCACTAAAGAGCTTGAGTCTCTCGGGCATTGCCTCAATAGCTTCGGAAGGATCAGTTGAGGTTGTATATGTATAATCTTCATAATCAGCGCAGGACGGGAGCATAATGATTGATAGAGCAAATAGTATGAATAAACTAAGTTTTTGATGCATTCATTTCCAATAACTGCTTATATTGCTAGATTAATCATATAAATCCCGATAATCACTTAATCCCGTAACTCCCGGTTCAGACAATGGATGACATTTATTCCTTGGTCAAATGCAAATTATCAACAAAATACACATTACCAACTGAATAATTTAAAGCAGGATCAGATGCAAACATAAAGTACAGCTCAGTATTGGCTAAATTAAAATTAGGATAATCAGCTTTGATATCTGTAAATGGTATTGATATTTCACACCAAGTTCCATCAAGCCGTAAACCGTAATTGCTGAGGGTGGTATTAGCATAATAAAATGCTTCAGTATCAGGAAGTGTAGTTTTCATTCCAGCTTTAAATAGGTTTGTGGCTTTAACCGCAAAATTAAAGTGTCCATTGCTGTAAATACTAAGATCTTTTAGAGCAGAGCTGGGTAGAACACTAATGCCTATTCCCATCCAAGTTCCGTTTGTACCTTCAAAGGTCCATGTATAAATCCCTTCAAATGTATCAGTTGTAATTTTATTTACATCTTCATTACCTGACCAATAATGCATCTCTGTATCCACGTCCCACAATACGGATACAGGAATTAAATCCGCAAAAATCCCAAAATATCCTTCACTGAACAATTTCAGTCTCTTAGGCATTGCCTCAATAGGTTCTGCCGGATCATTTGATGTTGTATATGTATAATCTTCATAATCCGCGCAGGACGGAAGGATTAAGATTGATAGACCAAATAGTATTATTAAGCCTAGTTTTATTATATTCATTTCAAGTACCTCCTGATAGATTATACTATTGTATTACCCGTTGATAGACCCGTACCCAGTCTACATACATGTACTGAGGGAATTCGGTTTGAGGTGTAGGATATTTAGGCCAATTACCTCCTACAGCAAGGTTAATGATAATAAAGAAATTTTGATGAAATTCAAGCTTATCAGCGCCGGTAATATTCTCTTCTTTATACTGAATATTGTCAAAACGCCAGATTATTTTAGTAGCATCCCATTCAATCTCATAGATGTGAAAATTATCAGAAAGCACGTTTGTATAATTGGTGAAACTTAGGCTAGAAGCTTCTGAACCGTCATCCCAGAAGAGGTTGGCATAGACCTTCTTTTCATTAGTTAAATCGCTGCTTGTTTCTGATCCAATCATTTCTACTATGTCAATTTCTCCACACGCAGGCCATTGTACATCACCATATCCGTCTTCGTTGTTATTAGCGCCCAGCATCCAGAACGCGGGCCATATACCCTTCCCACCCTTGGGCATTTTGATCCTTGCCATTATTTTACCATATTTCCAGTCAAGTGCCCCTTCCGTTTTAAGCCGAGCGGATGAATAATCTCCTGCGTTAGTGGTTGGTCCATCATGAATAGCTTTAATAACGAGCATTCCATCGCCGAGGTTTGTTATGAATGAATTGGTAAATCCATCGACATATCTTTGGAATTCGTTGTTGAAAGTTCCCTCAGGTACTACGAGTCTGGTCCAATGTACCGTATTAAGACTTGGTCCATAGAATTCATCAGCCCATCTGAGAACCCAGTCAGCGTTTGTTCCGGGAATATATGTACCTGTTCCTGAGCAACCCATGAAATACACAATCAAAAAGAGAAGAATTGTTGAAGCCAGGAAAATTCTTTTTATTTTTTTTATATTCATAATCGATTAAATGAAAAAAATTGCAATTTTTATTCTTTTTTTCATCATCTCCTTTATGTTAAATTCTCTGGTACTGCTGTTTATATTATAGTCCATTTTCAGGTATATTTCAACACATGGACTATATTAACAACATTTAATTACTTTTAGTCTTTGCTCCAATAAACACCATCGTACTCAAATACAGTGTTTGTAGTAGCATTGGTAGCTTTCAGCATAAAAAACATTCCAATATTGTTAATTCCTATTGTTTCTGAAAAATTGGTAAGCCCTACTGTTATTTTGTACCAGTTTCCGTCATTATTATATGTAACATCCGGTATATTTTTTACATCGATCCAGTATTCACCGGTTCCCTCAAGTTTACCATCTCTCATTCCTACAAACACATAAGAAAGAGTAGTTTTCAGCCTGAAATGAAGGTTTCCATTGACCCATGGATCCATATTTGTAGTAGCGGCAAAACCGTCATTTTTGTACTCATAACCTATACCGTGCCATCTTGCTGAAACAGGCAGGTTGGTATTAATGTTTGAAACTGCATATGACTTAAATCCTTCATGTCCGTCATTGGTAATATCATTGAATGCTTCTGAGTATATTGCTGAAACTATACATGTAAGATTAAGACGTTCAGGATTATTTATATAATCAACAAAGGGTACCAGATAAATTTCAGCAGGATTAACCGTGTAAGTATCGGTAAATAGCGGGAATATATTTGTATCGCTTATCCTTTCTCCGGGCTGAGGTGTTCCTGTAAAAGTATCCACAACGATAGAACAGGCAGAAAGCATGATTACAAGTATAATGGATGTACCTATAAAAAATCTGTTTATTTTCATAACAACTCCAATCTAAATTCTCATTTAACCGCTTGGTTTTAAAATCTTGTCCAGTATACGGCGTCATAGGCAAAGTATGCTCCAAAAGGAGCATTTGTCGCCTTTATCATAAAAAACATATTTATATTGGTAAGGCCTATAGAAAATAACGATAAGTTTATCTCAAACCTCTGCCATTGTTCATTGTTTGTATATGGAGAACCGGTCGTATCCGTTAAAGTGCGCATATCTATCCAGCTTTCGTTGGTAGCAGGGATGGTTGTTTCCTTAATTCCTACGTATACATCAGGATGGTCTGATTTAAACCAGAAGTGAAGTTTCGCGTTTGACCATGCGGTCATATTGGTTGTGGTCGGTATTGAATCTACATTGTACTCATATCCTATTCCATGCCAGCGTCCGTCAGCAGGGGAAGTTTCATTTATTGAGTCAACCCGTAGAGCTTTGTAACCTTCTTTGATAACAGCCGGGTTTTCACTGTAAATACCGGTTATTCTTGCTGTTAATTTAGGATCAAGAGGATGATCCAGGTGATCGTCAAAGGGAAGCAGTTCCATTTGAACAGGATTAATATAGTATGTGTCGGTAAAAACCGGAAAAACATCCGCTGAATAAAACCTTGTGATTCTCTGAGGTGTTTGTTCAAAAGACAGTTCGGCCGGGTTCAGCGAGCAGGCATTGAAAATAAGAATCAGCATCAATACGGCAAGTGCATTTATCATATATAATTTTTTCATTTTTTTCTCCATTTATTTAAAATGGCCAATCTACTCAGACGTTTTAAATACATATTTGTTTGTGTAGTCAACGATGATCATTTGCACACCCTTTGGGTTTCCTCCCAATGCTACAATTGCCTCAAAGGAAAGAACATTCAGTTTTTCAATCTTCCCGGTGACAGATAAGGTCAGATCATGGAAGAAGAGGTCAAGAACACGCTGGTAAGCCTTGATTGCCTGATTGGTAATAACCGGATCACCCAAGCCGTTTGCACAGATTTCACCAAGAGCCTTTCCTACATAGTACTGAGGTTCTCCCCATGCTTCCTTGGTTAAAAAGGTAGCCCATAAGTAGAATTTTTCATGAGCGTACTGTATGGGGAGGTCCTGAACATCCCATTTAAAGGTATTCCAGTCTCCGGTTATGAGAAAGTCCGTATATTTGTTGTCGCCGTCACTGAGAACTGTGATATCAGGGTAGATTCCTGTATCAGGACCAATTAGTGTAAGCGCCTGATTCGGGACTAGATCCTTGCCGCTTAGATATGTCGGATTTACCGGGGTAGTACCGCAGCCCAGTAAAGAAACAAGTATTATTATATTAAGAATTAGAAATAATTTTTTCATTTTTCAAGCCTCCCTATAAAGTGATTTTGTAGTAAAATGATATTTCATGCAGATGTCTGACTTTTCCGTCCAGGAATTCTTCCGGAGGAGAATTCTCATCCAGATTTCTGTATAGATACTTCAGACCAAACTTGCTTGCCAGTTTCATATTTAGAAGATTGTTGATGAGAAATGAGTAGTCAAAGTTGATCTGCCATGGATATGTGAGATTAAATTCACGCATATAATCGTATGGTCCCCATCCGTC
>JAGLSM010000153.1 GCA_023135745.1 Spirochaetota bacterium
TCTTCCATTTAAGGAACAGCTTGAGGAAGTCTGTACAACTAAACTAACACCGGAGGATGCTAAAATCCTCAGAGCAAAATATCAGGAAAAATAACGGAGGACAATATGGGTGCATTACGGGGAATGCTTGGTTCAAAACATGAAACCATTGACGCGCATTTACATATTACGGATTTTCTGCAGGACACAGACGGTTTGGATAAATGTATAAAATATATGGATAAGGCAAAAATAAAACACGCGGTCATCTTTGGACTGCCTGTCTCAAAACTCTGGGCGGAATGGGAAAAACAACCGCCCGGATATTATCTGGGAGATAACTCAAAATGTTATTACTACAGCGCGGTCGACTTTATTGTCGCCCATGAATTCAGCGCGCTCAGCAAAGAAAAACAGCAGCGTTTCTGGCCCCTTATCGGCGGATTTAATGCTACAGACAAATTCGGATACAAACATATCGAACGCATGATCAAGTATCATCCCGGTATCTGGCATGGAGTAGGAGAAATTCTTTTTCGTCATGATGACTTAACCAATTTAACCTATGGTGATCCTCCGCGTAGTAACCATCCGGGTATGGATAATGTTTATGCTATGTGTGCCGAACTGAATATGCCGATCTGTATTCATCAGAACATTACATCAGTAGGCACAAGTTCCTATCCTCAATGGCTGCATGAACTCGATGAAACCTGTCAGAACCATCCCCGGACAACAATTGTCTGGGCACATGCCGGGGTTTCCAGAAGAGTTTATTCTCCCATTTATTATCAGGTGGTAAAACGCGCTCTGGAAAGCTACGACAACCTGTATGTAGATTTATCCTGGGTGGTTTTTGATGATTTTGTCGCGCCGGGCGGTGTTCCTGATGAAAACTGGCTCAAATTCGCGGAGGAATTTTCAGAACGTCTGTGTATCGGATCGGATGTGGTAAGAAAATTCCAGCAGCTGCCCTATACAATGCAGCGGTATGATGTCTTTCTGGACAGTTTAAGCGAAAAAGCCCGCAAGGATATCGCCTTTGACACAGCACATAAATTGTATGGGAAAGTTGTGGCGTGATTTGGGAAAAGTAAGGATTAATGTATTTAAAAATTAATTTTTTGCGTTATTCAGTACTTTTCAAATTCTCAATTTCACTATTCAATACACTAACCTGCAATTCCAGTTTTTCCAGACGTGTAAGTATGGAAGCAATATCTTCATTTCCGGATGAATCCTGTGCATGTATTTCCGGTTCAGGTTGACCGCAGAACAGATGCGTGTATCTTGATTCTTTCTGACCCGGCTGACGATCCAACTGTTGGATATACGGTCCTTGCTCACGGCTTATAAACCGCTCAAGCAAAGTATCGATCA
Organism: Spirochaetota bacterium; assembly: GCA_023135745.1. Lineage (GTDB taxonomy): Bacteria > Spirochaetota > JAGLSM01 > JAGLSM01 > JAGLSM01 > JAGLSM01. Next base: position 1,360 of record JAGLSM010000153.1, read on the forward strand.
TTTCCAGTGACCCGTTTTCAATCATACGTCCGGTGTGGGTATTCAGTTCTCCCGGAGTCTGAGCTCCTCGTAGAAACAGCTCACAAAGAACAGCTTTTTCCTCTATGCTTACTCCAAAAACATCGTCAAAATAATGTTTGTACCTCGCGCTCCTGGAATTGCTGAGATAAATTGTCTTGCAGAGTTTTTTATTCTGAAGAGACAGTACTGTATCCTTGACTTCACTTTCTGATAATTTCATTACAGGGTTTCTATTGGATTTTTGATTACATGCCAGAGTAAGGGAATTTAGGGTCAGAGGATAATACTCAGGGGTTGCCAGTTCTTTTTCAATCATACAGCCCATAATACGGGCTTCCAGAGAAGTTAATTGTATATCCATGTGTTGTCCTTTTTAATTTTATTCTACTTTACTATACTTCCGGCAATTTGCAAACCAGAAAAGTCCGAAATTTCAGGGTAATTACATATGGTAAAAAACGTTATTATTATAGAAACAATTTAATAAAAAAGCCGAAGCAATAAGCTTCGGCTTTTTTATTAAATAGATTGATGAACTTTAGATTTCCAGGAATCCGTTATCAGTAGTTCCATCTACATAGTTTTCATTTATCTGTGAAACACATTCGTTGATCTGACTGGCTGTCAAACTGCTTGCAAGTCCTGCGAGTATTTTATTTGCTTCAGCTAATACCGCTGCAACAGTCCATCCGTAACATGGGCTTGATGTATCAGCAACAACAAGGTCCTTGAGATTAGTGTCGCTTGCTCCAAAATCATCATCGCAAAGGTCAAACCCAACACTCAATGTAAGAGCAAGTACCTGTCCGCCAAAAACACCGGCTTCAGTTACCAGAGGATCTGTATAATTGTTTGTTAAGCTGCCGGCTGTTCCGCCCTGAGGAAGAAAACTTTCAACAGCGTAAGAAGTGGAAAAAACAGTATAATAACCGTTTGTATTACCGATTAAAACTCCGTCAGCAAAACAGTTGGTAAAATGACTGTCCCTGTAAACACCGGGATTATTTCCTTGTGCAGTGGTTCCCCATCCGCCCTGTGTCTGGGTTCTGAACTGATTGGTTTCAACAGTATTAGTGTTGGTGCATGACTGTATGATATAACAGAAATATGTTGCCCAGTTGGCGCCTGAAAAATTTGTACCATTGGCCCATCCTGTTTCCTGTTGAATACTCTCTCCGTTAGTTAAGTAAAGTGAAGCATGCGCCGCGATATACAATTTAGTATCAGCGTCCCATACCAATGGAATAACATAGATATCCTGAGTTACCCATGGATTATATTCTCTTTTATAAGGGAACTGTCCGGGTATGGGATTACCGTTTTGCTGTGGTATACCGTCAAGGTTAGTAGCTACAGCTACATGTGTTTCCGACATTTGCCAGCCATTTTCAGCGGAAAACGCAATATATAGATTTTCCGTATTGTTCCAGACCACCACTGAACCTGAATCGATAGTCTGCCCGGCAAAAAGAGTTACAATTGTAGGCTCTCCGCACATTGGCTGAGCATCATCAATAATCTGCTGCACAGCAGGACTTAACGAAAAATTAGCATCAAACGAACTGTCGCTGCATGATACTAAAAAACTTAATGCGATTAGAATCACCGCGATATTAAATATTTTTTTCATGTTTTTACTCCATAATATCCGAAATCAATCCGGATATTCAATTTTTTTATTTGATGTTAAAATAATATAACCTTATATATGTATAATAAAATATATAAATAAAAATGTCAAATTTAAAGTTCGTTTTATACTCTTTTTATACTTGAATAAATTTCTAAATTTCGGCATAGTAGCAGATATAAACTGAATTTAATCACATAATATTTACTTAATAAATGGAGATAAATAATGAGCAAAACACAAAACAATTTAAAAGCCGCCTTTGCCGGAGAATCCCAGGCAAGAAACAAATACATATACTTCGCGAAAGCGGCAAAAAAAGAAGGCTATCACTATATAGCAAAATTATTCCTCGAAACTGCCGAGGAAGAAGACGATAAAGATGCCGCGTTTTTATTCAGACATATAGCAGGCATTGAAGCCCATCACAGGGACCGTTACAAAAAACTCCTCGAAATAGTAAAAACAACACAGTCTATAAACGTGAAGAGCCAATCAAATGGAAATGCGCTGTATGCGATCACATCCATACAGGACAAGAACCGCCGGCAAAATGCCCCTGCTGTAAACATCCTTGGGAACATTACGAACCGGCAAATCTGGATATTTAGGGGGTAGATATGCTTGAAGATTTTGCAAATCTCGATGTAATGCTTGTCTGCGGTAATTATCATTCAGGAAAAGAATTACTTGTAAAAAAATATTTTGAAAGCTTTAAAAGAATCAATCGAAATGAAATACGTCAATCTCTTAAAACCATGTTATCGCATGGTAAGCCATGGGTACCCGGAGATTATAACGAAAAACTGGAAAGCATTGTAAAAAGCACAGAATTTATGCTTTTTTCTTATTTATTGGAACAAAATCAAAAAGTAGTAATAGACAATACTTCCATAACCAGAAGAAACCGTTTCCAATATATAAAAGAAGCTCAACAGCACAAAAAACTCATCGGATGCATCTTTGTTGATGTTCCTTTAGAATCAATACTAGACAGAAATAATAGAAGTCAGGATATTGAAAAGATGCCGGAGAAAGTACTGACTGATATTGACTTTAAAAAGGAACTCCCGGACAAAGAAGAAGGATTCGATACTATCCGTATTCTTAAACAGTAAAAGATTTAAGGAAATAAAGTGGATAAACCATTAAAAAAAATGGGCGTGTGTTCCTCACTTTTGAAAATATTATTTATAATTTTTTGCATTTTCATAATAAGCTGCTCACCTAATTTAGACAAAAAGACTATTATAAATAAAACAAGCAATTACACTCCAATAAATACAAATATTACCTCATATATAAACAGTAAAAAACCTACTCATGTTTACATGCACCCTTCAAAAAAATCTAAATTATTAATCAAACTCCCTTATTCCTGTGAGTTTAAAATCATTGGTAAATCTTTTGATAAGGGCAACAAATGGCTGAAAATAAAATACGGCACCTATATAATAAAAAAAGGCTGGATTCTAAATCCTGAATATTTGCAGCATCAATCTCTTAATTTTAAAAATGTAAGGTTCGTCAATTCACTTGACGGCTTAAATCTCAGAAAAGCTCCATCTACAAAATCAAAAATTATTAAGCCTTTACCGTATTTAACATGCTTGTATTTTTTAAGAAAAATAAATAAAAAGATGTTTGATAAATATGGATGGTTAAAGGCAGCTGTATTTAAAAATGGTAGAATTTCAAATCAAGGATGGGTTGCTGATCTATTTCTTCAAAAAAAGTTTTATCCTAATGTGATTTATCTTAATGAAAAAACAAAAGGGATCAGATGGATATACTCAAGCAATGGATTAAATTTAAGAAATAAACCGGATACTAAAAGTAAGATTGTAAAAGCCCTGCACTTCAAAGAAAGAATTGAACCCATTGCTTTAACAAAGACTATCAATATAATAAATGGTAAAAAAGGCAGATGGCTTTATTGTAAATATATAAATTATGTAAATAACACAATCAAATTCGGCTGGGTCTTTAATCCGTTTGTAATATCAGCTAAATCTTTTTTTAAAAAACGCAATATGAAATACGGCACATACTATTTAAAACAACTCCCTGATACTGACTACAATCACGTTTATAAAAAAGCGTACATAAAACTTTTTAGAAATGGAAAATATTTTTATTTTATTGAAGGACTGAATGGAGAAAAAACAAAATATGCCGGGAAATTTTCATTAGCCTCAGATGATCTTCTGTTCGATAATCTGGGAATAAAATTTATGTTTGTTGAAAAAAATGGAGACATCTTTTTATCTGATATGAAATCAATAAACAAAGGCAATGTGTATGTTAAAGTAAATTGAGCTATCCTAACGTGAGAGATAACGACATCTGTTTCATTTTTATTTCTCGCAAAAGCGGTAGAGTAGAGAGGGACACCAC